>RKRN01000191.1 GCA_007571365.1 Candidatus Latescibacterota bacterium | reverse complement strand
CCGGGTGCAAGCTGATGTTCTTGCCGATGTTGAAGCCGCTGGTGACGTCGTCCATGGTGATGGGTGACACTCCGGTGATAAACAGCCGCTCCAAGCCGCTGTTTCGCCCTGCTCCAGCCTTGAGCGTGGCAAAGAAATTGCGGTAGAAGCCGCCGCCGTGGGTGAATGACTGGTAGGCGGCTTGGCCGTGATAGGCCAGCACGGTGTTGGCGAAGTTGTCGTACTCGTCGATGAGCACATATAGGGGGATGCCCCGGTCGCTCGCATATAAGAACAATTCGTTGAGCTTAGCGTCGATGGAGGGCGGCGAGAGGATGTGTTGCCTCGCATCTGGGGGAAATAGATCCCGATTCCGCCTTAGTGTGTGGTTGAGTTCCAAGTGACAATACATCTCAAAGCGTTCCCGCAGCGTGTCCAAAGTGTCGTCGAACGCCGAGAAGTCAAAGCGTAGGACGACGTAGCGATGGCGGTTTTCGGTGGGGTCTCGCCCCAAGTCCGTGCCGCCGAACACGGCCTCAAAGTCGTCGACGCGGGTGCGGTCGTAGTAATTCTCTAACAGCGATACCCAGCAGGACTTGCCAAAACGCCGTGGCCGAATCAGAAAAACGTAGCGTTCCTCTTCCAAGGCGTGGACAAAACGCGTCTTGTCGACATAGAGGCGGTTTTCCAAGCGGATGGCTTGGAAGTCCGCCCAACCGTAGGGAATGCGCGGATACGAGGCTGGCATGGCGGCTCCTAAGAAGCTCTATGGGTAGCCCCTCCCCTTGTCGTGGCACGGGGCGACGTTCTCTTGCGCGGCAGACACTGTCTCCACCGCGGTTCAACGCGACTAGGTGGGTTTTCAGGCGATTTCTAAGACGAGGGAACAAAACTGAGCGTAACGATTGAGCGGAGCTGGCGCAACGTGTGCCCGGTGAGCGCATCATAACGCACTGCGACGCTTATGACGCACTTGTCGTAACCTATTGTAAAAAAGAAAGATAGACGTGAAATAGCGCATTAGCTGCGTCGAAAGGGTGCAAATAAAGCGCGATGCAGCGGTGAGTGTGAAACGGCCCTATTCCTGTAACTCGTTGTATAACAGTCAGTTGTGATTTTGTCGCTCGTGTTGGCACGGAATTTGCATTTATAGCCAGTAAGCACCAAAGGAAGCCGTTGTTGGCCACTCGCTACCGGCAGGCTTTTCACCCATAAGAGGAGGGAACCATGAATCGCATTATCAACAAGCCGCCGGTGGAACGGCTCTTTTTCGTGCCGCGCTGGTTAAGCGAGCGTTCAAGGTTGCGGCGATCGGCCGCCATGCCCCGGCATCCATCCGTACATCCAAGCGACGGTCCGGCCTTTGAAGCCGCGCAGGCATTGGCTGCTCCTTCTCGCGCCATGACGACGCTGTTGCCAGCACTATCAAGGGTTTTCATAAGGAGGCCCTTTCACAATCTACTTGGTTCACTAGAACCTGCCACTACTCAAGGAGTATAGCCATGATCAAGCTGCACAAACCCCAGCGCGTCTCCTACGACCAACCCGTTGAAGCCCAGCGGGAATTCAACAAGGTCGAGATTATTGCGAATCCTCCTGAGCTTCATTGTTCCGGAGTGGGCCCTCTCATCTGCTGCTGCTAAGGTGGCTCTGCTCTTCCCGCTTGGTTCGATAGAGCCGAACCCCTCGCTTGAGGGGGTTTGAACAATCGACCCAACCGTGGATGGGACGGGTGTCCCGAGGTCCATGGACCTCGGGACACTCCGTCGGACTTCAACGCCAACTCTCATCAGGAGAAATAGTTATGAACGAGCGGACCCCTTTTATCGGCGTAGTCGGTGCTATGGTGCTGTTGGCAGGCTGTGGCAACGACCCACCCGCTGGCCCGCGTCGGATAGAGATCGCCCCCCCAGCCGCCGACCTGACCTTCGACGAAGCCTTTGTCAAGGACCGGGACATCCACTTACAGATGCCGGAGGCTATCGTTTTAGGCGGGATTGGCTACACCTTGGTGGATGCCAAGGGCCATCTGATTGTTATAGACCATATCCAGAAGACGGTTTTTCAGACCGATGCTGAGGGCCGTTACCTGCGACGAATTGGAGCGCGGGGCGGCGGCGAAGGCGAATACTTTTTTATTAGGAGGCCGCGGTTCGCCCTCAACGGCGATCTCTATTTTTACAGCTATGGAGCAAGCGATAAGTATCTTTTTTTTGCGGGCGACGCCTATGCCTTTAAGCGGGAGGTGCTAGACCCTAACCCGCAACTCATGGACCATATGGTGCTCACCGAAGGCGGCCATTGGTACGGCTCTCAGGTTGATGTCCTTGATATAGGGGCTGTTGAGGTGCGAGCGGATGGCCAATACGCGCTGTTCCGCTTCGACGACCACTTTAACAAGGTCGCCGATCTGTATCCGGTCGAAGACAAACGAACCGGGCGGGCGTTGAATCGCTACCACAACACCGTGCTCACGCCCAAACGGGGGGGCGGCTTCTATTTTATCTACCCAACCACTTACGAAATACACCAATACAGCGAGCAGGGTGAGTTGGAACAGACTTGGTACAGCGAGTACAAGTCCAAGCATCGGGATCGGATCAAGCCCTTGCCCGCCGACTTGGATCCGGTCAACTGGACCCCTCGGCACATTGAGTGGTTTACTGAGCACATTGTTCGTTCCCGACTCTATGAATTCGGTCCCGATCTGCTGGTACTTACACAGTTCCAATCGGTGTTCAAGGGCAGAGTCCACGATAAGACGAAATTCTACATGAACCTCTTTTCTAAGGATGGCTATTCGGTCGCCGATGGCATTGGATTACCCGCAGATCATAGACTGCTGACGATCGCTGGCACGGAACTATATTTTGTGGTTGAGGGCGTGTTCGACGAGAAAACCGGCGAGGTGGGCGATCCCTACATAGCTGTCTATCGGCTCAACGATCGCACCGGAGCCGGCAAAGCAGCGTTCCGCCGTTCGTAGGACAAAGGCTCCCCTTATGAACGCCACTAAGCGAACAAAAGCACTCCTGCTGCTATCCCTCGGCCTCGGCGCGGTCGCCTTAGCCCTGCACCAAGACAACGCCGACCGACGCGACGCGGCGGAAGCCCTCCACGAGCGGCTGCAATACTTGGAGACTGTTCAATGGAACTACGAGGTCAACGCCACTCTCAAGGACAAGCTACACCGCAAGCTGCTTGAATCGGTGGACTTGGGGCAATTTGCCCCATTCGACGAGTCGGCTGCTGGCGACGGCCAGCCATTTATCGTGGTCGTCTCGACGAGCCGGACCTGTGGATCGTGCCTGTTCACCCAACTCGACCAGTGGAAGCAGGCGATGGAACAACGGGGAGTATCTCACGGCAAACTGCTGTTAGTCGTCGGCGACGCCAACGAGTCCCTCAAGCACCAGATCGCCCTCAAGC
>RKRN01000211.1 GCA_007571365.1 Candidatus Latescibacterota bacterium | reverse complement strand
GGCAGACGACGATTCGGGTTTTCGCCGAAAAGCAATAAGCCCGCTACAGTTGCTAAAGTAGTTCCCGCTGCCTCGGTAAGGAGATCTATATTTACCAATGTCCGGCACCAAGAATCACGGTCCTCCATGGCAAATGCAGCGCGATTTAGGACGACGCGAAAGTAGTTTTCAAGCCTAGCGATATCAAAGCTCTCGAATCCGGTATCGGGCACAGGCTTGATGTCGTAACGCATCAGATGAGCAGCTTGATATAGCCGTCCCTCTTCTTCCCGTCGCGCTTCTCGCGATGTGCTGCCTACGCGGACGAACGTCACCCAAGCACTGCCACGTTTAGCCTTGTATGGTTTGTCCGGGCTATTCGCCGGCAGACCAATAACTCCGGCCACTGTACCGTCCTCTAGGATCACTGACGACCATGCAGGAATGACGCTCGGTTGGATATTTTGCTGTGCAATGTTCATTACCCACTGTTCTGTCTCCGCACGGCTTCGCGTCAATCCAGCAATACTTCCGTCGTCGTTCACCCCGAGTACGATGTAGCCCCCTTCAAAGTTCAGGAGAGCTGACATTTCTTTCGCAATAGAATCGGAGTGTACATCGTCCCGTTTGAATTCGACGCCAGAGTTCTCACCATTTTTTCAATCGCCTCGGCAAGGCGACCGCCGATCTTCTCCTTGAGCAGACTGACGAGCGGTTCCCTATTACCTGCTACCGTTACTTCGACATGCACATGGTCGCTGAGTTTAGTGTTTACTACCTTTGCGGCTCGGTGCATGAGCCTAAACTCCTCCGCCTTGACCTCCTCCCACTCCGCAAGTAACACACGCCGCCTTTCTACAGACTCTTTTTTTAATCGTGCGAGTATAGGCAGACGCTCGCGCAGTGGACGTAGCCTTTCAATCTCGCGCCGCAGACGCATAAATTCCTCCCCATCCACGGCTGATTTTTGCAGCTCGCGCAGTATCTTGTTGTAAGCGGCTTCGACCTTGTGTTTACGTGCGCCCCAACCGCTGCGAATTTTATCAATTCCTTCATCAGCACGTTTGAGAGCTTTCGCAAGTTGTCGCGCAACCTGTGCCATATCATGGTTCAAACGTTCGAGTACCTGATCCGCTCCGGCGATAAGCTCCCTGCTCGGCAGTTCTTCAAGAGCTTTTGGCGACAAGAACGCCCGATCTATGGGCAACTCTTGGCGGAACACCGCTAGGCACTCTCGCAACGCCTTCACGCGCTCGGGAATAGAATCGAGTACCTGTTCTTCACGCACGAGAAGACTCTGCTCTCGCAGATACTCCCGCTTCGCTGGACGATATGAGCGTATGCGGAGCGAAATTTTTGTCCCACTGCGCAGCACCTGACGCACGATTCCCTCGTAAGCCTTGTGAGCCTCCTCGCCGATAGGATCAAGGCCGAGTACATAGCGCAAGCTTTCAATGATCGTAGATTTTCCCGCACCACGCCCCCAACGAGGACATTCAGGTTCGGGTTGAAGTGTATGACCGCGCCATCCAAGAATCCACCTTCCCACGCCAAGGTCAGAAGCTCTGCGTGAGCTTCTGGCACGGGATCGCTATTTAGGCGAACCCGCGAGCCTGGGTCGAGAAAGGCTTGGCGCAGGCCCTCAATAGTAACCTCGGACATCTTGATCCAACACGAAGTGCCGAGGGCCTTTAGGTGGCTCGGACAGCTAACATCTTGTGCATTGATTACTGCCACAGGGTGCTCACGCCGGTACTCTGAGTTTTTATTTTTTAAAATAGACCGCAGGTCATCAGGAGCGTCATCAACTGGACCCGGTAGCGAACAAGCCAACAAATTGGGCGATTGCCAAGCGTTCGTGCGCGATTGGCCCGACAGCTTGCGCAGCAAACCACCGTTGGAGGCTACGTGGGCAGCTATACAAACGGCCCCCCAGCTCTCTCCACGACATCGTACTGCCCGGTGGGCGATTCTTGGTGCTCGCGGCGAATTCCACAAGACCCCAAAAACCGTTCTAATTCGTCGAGACCTGTTCCAGGGTCAAATAGGCAGAGCAGATGAACCCCATCTTTAGTCACCGCCGCAAAACCGGGAAACACCTCGATTCCGGCTACCTCGCAACACTCAATTAGGCTCGCCGAAGAGCGGACGCGATAGTGATCGGTCACAGCAATCGCATCTATCTGCTGCTCTTGGCATGCCTCAATGAGTGCTGCATTATATTCGCTCTCGTTTGTAAACGACGAGGGGTTGCCATGTGCGACGAGGTATTCAAACGGATTCACTTGTAACGCACACTTAAAGAAGTGCGCTCCTGATGGAATCTGCCTCAGGTCCGGGTCATTCATGGTGCCCTCCATCTCTATACGATTCTCATCACATTTTTGCTAGATAACGGTACCCGACGGAATCACCGCTTCCTTAGGCACAACCACGATCCCGTCGCGGATGTAGTAATTGGTCTCATCGGCTTCGACCCCTTGCTCCTTTTTGGTGATGCGAACTCGCTCGCCGATACGCGCGTTTTTGTCGATGATCGCACCAGTGATCGTGCTGTTGGTGCCAATCCCTATATCCGGAATGCCCTGGGCGGCATTGCGCACCCGATCAGCCGGAGACTCTTCCGAGTCAGCACCCATGACGATGGTGTTGGCAATCTGGCAATGGGCGCCAATCACCGAGCGGATCCCGATCACCGAGCGCTCAATCCGGGCCGACTGAATGGAAGAGCCTTCGCAGATAATCCCACGCTCAATGTGACAATTCTCCAGCCGCGTACCAGCGAGAAAGCGTGCGTGGGTGTAAATCGGTGCGTCGGATCGGTAAAAGTCAAAAGGTGGCTGCCGGTCCGTCAGCGCCAAATTCGCCTCGTAAAAAGAGCGAATGGTGCCGATGTCTTCCCAATATCCGGCAAAGGTGTGGGCAAAAACGCCGACCTTGTGGATCGCATCCGGGATGATGTGCTTGCCGAAGTCGTCTTGGTCACTGCTCATCAGCAGGCTAACCAAGACCTGCGGTTCAAACACGTAGATGCCCATAGAGGCCAGATAGCACGCCTGCGGGTCGGCCGCCGCTGGCAGCCGTAGCGCATCCAGTTCGGCGGGCTCTTGCGGCTTCTCGCGAAAATCCACAATCCGCCCCTGAGCATTCATCTGTACGATCCCCAGCGCGGGCGCGGCTCGTCGCGTCACCGGCTTTACCGCAATCGACACGTCCGCGCGGCGCGCTCGGTGCTCTTCGACAAAGGCGCGGTAATCCATGCGATAGAGGTGGTCGCCCGACAGGATTAGCACTTGGTCGGTCCGGCGCGAGAGCAAGTGCCTGAGCTGTTGGCGCACCGCATCGGCCGTGCCTTGGTACCAATCGACACTGTCTTGGGTCTGCTCGGCCGCCAATATCTCGACAAAGCCATCGGAAAAAGAATCAAAGCGATACGTCGTGCTAATGTGGCGGTGTAGCGAAGCGGAATTGAATTGAGTCAAGGCAAAAATGCGGTTGACCCCAGAATGCAGACAATTGCTGATGGGAATGTCGATTAAGCGGTACTTGCCGCCAATCGGCACGGCCGGCTTGGAGCGAAGCTGGGTCAGCGGGAAGAGCCGGGCACCCTGCCCGCCCCCGAGGATGACTCCAATGACGTTTCTCATAACTGAAAACTCCCGATTCTAAAATTCGGCTTAGCCCTCTAAGTAGCCTTATCTTATAGCTTTTTCCCATCGTAGCAAGCTCACACCGGCGAATTGGACCGCCGCCCAAAATAGTATATTTTGTTTCGCTTAGGGGGAGCCTTATGCAAACATTATTCGCCGCCATCATCGGACTAGCCGTGGCGGCCCCGGCGGTCGCCGATTCTCCCACGTGGAGTCGGCTGACCGACCAAGGTCGTACGTTTTATGCCTCTTCCGTGGCGTTTTCGCCCGACGGCGCAATCCTAGCGTGCGACTTAGTCCTGTGGGACGTCGCACGCCAGAGCCTGTGGGCCAGCCTGCCAGATACGTCTTACGTCCACGCCGTGGCGTTTTCGCCCAACGGCACCATGCTCGCATCCGGCGGCAATAACACCGTAGCCCTGTGGGATGTCACTCGGCGGCGGCGGCTGGCCATCTTAGAAGGGCATGCACAGAGGGTCAATTCTCTGGCGTTTTCACCCGACGGCACCATACTGGCATCCGGGTCAGACGATCACACCATAGTCCTGTGGGATGTCGCAATGCGGAGACAGCGGGTCACCTTGGAAGGGCATGCGGATAGCGTCCACGCCGTGGCGTTTTCACCCGACGGCACCATGCTCGCATCCGCCTCAAGCGATCACAGTGTAGCCCTGTGGGATGTCGCACGGCGGGGACGGCTAGCCACCCTCAAAGGACATACCGAGAATGCCCACGCCGTGGCGTTTTCACCCGACGGTACTATGCTCGCGTCTGCTTCAAGCGATCGCAGCGTAATTCTTTGGGATGTCGCAACGCGGAAGAGGCGGGCTACCCTGAGGGGGCATACGTCTCACGTCTATTCCGTAGAATTTTCGCCCAACGGCGCGCTGCTGGCATCCGGCTCACGCGATCGCACCGCAATTCTTTGGGATGTCGCAACGCGGAGGAGGCGGGCCACCCTGAGGGGGTATAGATGGTCGGTCACTTCGCTGGCGTTTTCGCCCGATAGCGCGTTGCTGGCGTCTGCGGCTCGTTCGGTTATGCTCTGGCAACTTTCTTCTCTGGCACCGCGGCCGGAGACCGCCCCATCCGTTACAGACGACGACCCTTCCGCGTGGAAGCAACAGGCCACCCTGCAAGGGAATGGGTCGGGGATCCAAGCCGTGGCATTTTCACCCGATGGAACCATGCTCGCATCCGGGGATGACACCGTAATTCTTTGGGATGTCGCCAAGCAGAAGCGGCTGGACACCCTAGGGCATCTGGGGAATGTCCATTCTGTGGCGTTTTCGCCCGACGGAACCGTGCTGGCGGCCGGGGCCGGGGATAAAACCGTAATCTTGTGGGATGTCGCCAGCCGGGAACAGCGGGACGCCTTGAAAAAGCATAAAGATAGGGTCCAAGCCGTGGCATTTTCACCCGACGGAGCCCTGCTGGCATCCGGGTCAGACGACAACACCGTAATACTGTGGAATATATCCAAGCAGAAGCGGCTGGACACCCTCAAAGGACATGCAGATTGGGTCAATTCCGTGGCGTTTTCGCCCGATGGAACCATGCTCGCATCCGGCTCAAGCGACGACACCGCAATCCTGTGGGATACCGCCAGCCACAAGCAATTAGCCACCCTCAAAGGACATACGGACTATGTTCTTTCAGGGTCGTTTTCACCCGACGGGGCGATGCTGGCGTCCGGCTCAAGCGACGACACCGTAATCCTGTGGGATACCGCCAGCCACAAGCAGCTAGCCACCCTCAAAGGACATAACGGCAATGTCACTTGCTTAGCCTTTGCGCCCGACGGAGCTACGCTGGCGTCCGGCTCAAGCGATAACAACATAATCCTGTGGGATGTTGCGACGCAGCGGCGGCTGACCACCCTCAAGGGGCATACCGGTTGGGTCCAAGCCGTCTCGTTTTCATCCGACGGCACCATGCTGGCATCCGGGGCCGAGGACGGTACAGTCCTGCTTTGGCGATCTTTTGCTCAGTAGGAGCGCACCATGACGGGAAAATTGCAGCACAAGACCGCCTTGATCACCGGCGCCGGTCGGGGCATCGGGCGGGCCATCGCCGAGTGCTTTGCCCGCGAGGGCGCACGAGTGGCCATCGCCGACATTGACCCTGACACGGCCCGCACCGCAGCCGCTGAAATCGGCGCGTTGGGATTAGAAATGGACGTGGCGGCCAAAGCCTCAGTCCGCGCCGGCACGAGCCGCGTACTCGACGAATTCGGCCAACTCGATATCCTCGTCAACAACGCCGGATACCTCGTTTATACCACCTTTGAATCGTGCAGCGAAGCAAACTGGGACCGCATCGTCGATGTCAACATGAAAGGCCCTTTCCTCTGCGCCCAAGCGGTTATCCCCCATATGAAGGCACGCCGTCAAGGGGTCATCATCAACATGACCTCGCTAGCGGCCAAGACCGGTGGGCTAGCCGCCGGCCCTCCCTACGCAGCAGCCAAAGCTGGCGTCCTCACCCTAACCATTGGCCTAGCGCGCGCCCTCGCCCCCGAACGCATTCGCGTCAACGCCATCGCCCCCGGCGTCATCGACACCGCCATGACCGCCGCCCCCGAACACGACCCACTCAAGGCCTCCATCCCCCTTGGCCGCTCCGGCCAGCCCGCAGACGTGGCCAACTGCGCGCTCTTTCTGGCTTCGGACGACGCCCGGCACATCACCGGCGAGACCATTGATGTCAATGGGGGGTTGTACATGGACTGATTGCGCCGGTGCAAACCAACCTAGCACCGGCAAAAAACCTTCACTCGCGACCAGCAGCCAAGTCGCTCAATAAAGCGGCGTAGCCCGCCTCCCCTTCCCGTTCCCAAACCTCCAGCAGCACCGAGCCGACGATACCGATTTCGGCCTGGCCCTGTAGCTGGCGCAAATCTTCTCCGCGGCGCAGGCCAAAGCCGACTCCCAGCGGCAGGTTTGTCGCTTGGCGGCAGCGCGTAATAAACCGATAGAGCTCCGCGTCTAAGTCAGTCTGGCGGCCCGTTACGCCCTTGCGCGCCACTGCATAGACAAACCCTTGGGCTTGGGCACCAATCTGCTGCAGCCGCTGGTCGGTGTTGGTCGGGGTCATCAGCACAATCGGCGTTTGTCCACACTCCGCGCCTATGGCTGCCAAGTCGCCGTACTCTTCGACCGGCAAGTCCGGCAGAATAAAGCCGCAGGCTCCACTAGCGGCCAAGCGGCGGCAGAACGGACTGTGCCCCAAGCGGAACGCCGTGTTGTAATAGCCCATCATCAAATGCGGAAAGGCAAAAGCCGCAGTCGCACGCTGCATTAGGTCGAAGTACTGGTGGAGGGTAAGACCGCTTTCGAGGGCCTGTTGGTTGGCGCGGGCAAAGGTCGGCCCGTCGGCGATTGGCTCGCTAAAGGGCATCTGCAATTCGACCAAATCGACCTCGGCTTCGGCCATGATCTCCAGCATCCGCCAGTTGGCCTCCAGCGAGGGAAAGCCGGCGATCAGATGCGTCATCAGCAGCACCTTGCGCTCGGTGAGCCGCTGTTCGATATAGGCTTGCAGGTTCACGACCGCGCGGCTCTATCGGCGAGGAAGCGCTGCCATTTTTCGTCCGCGAGCGCATCGGCGATGGTGAAAATGTCCTTGTCGCCGCGGCCCGATAGGCCAATAAGCACCACTTGGTCGGGCGTCATCGCGCCCACTTCGCGCAGGGCACCGGCCAAGGCATGGGTACTTTCGAGCGCACCGATAATCCCCTCCCGGCGCATCATTCGCTTGAGGGCTGCGATCACTTCTTGGTCGGTCGCCGCCTCAATGCGCACCCGGCCTATCTCGGCCAAGTGGGCGAGGATTGGACTGACGCCGATGTAGTCTAAGCCGGCCGCGACCGAATGCGTGTGCCGCATTTGGCCTTCGGCATCTTGGAAGAAGAAGGTCTTGTACCCCTGAGCGACCCCAGGCGAGCCGACGAGGCCGGCCAAGCGCGAGGCATGATCGCCGGTCTCCAGCCCCCGGCCTCCAGCCTCGACCCCGACCAACTCGACGGCCGCGTCGTCGAGGAACCCTAAGAATAGCCCGGTGGCGTTGGACCCGCCGCCGACGCAGGCGTACACCCTAGCGGGCAGGCACCCCACCGAGTCCAACAACTGCTGGCGGCTCTCCGCGCCGATGATCCGCTGGAAATAGGCGACGATTTGCGGGAAGGGATGCGGGCCGCAGGCCGTGCCGAGCACGTAGTGCGTATTGGCCATGGAATAGGCCCAATCGCGGAGGCTCTCGTTGATCGCGTCCTTGAGCGTGGCCGAGCCATCGGTTACGGGCACCACCTCGGCTCCGAGTTGCTCCATCCAGAACACGTTGGGTCGCTGGCGCTCGACATCGACAGCCCCCATGTAGATGGTGCATTCCAGCCCCAAGCGCGCGGCCATCGTCGCCGTGGCTACCCCGTGCTGACCGGCTCCGGTCTCGGCGATGACCCGGCTTTTGCCCATGCGGCGCACCAACAAGCCTTGGCCCATCACGTTGTTGACTTTGTGGGCCCCGGTGTGGTTGAGGTCCTCGCGCTTGAGCAATATCCGCGCCCCACCGACCTCGCGGGAGAGATTTTCGAGCAAGGTGATGGGGGTCGGCCGGCAGGAATACGTCTGCATCACTTGCTCGAACTCGGCCCAAAAACAAGGGTCGCGGCGTGCATCCGCAAAAACTTGGGTCAATTCGTCGAGGGTGGTGCGGAGGATTTCGGGGACAAATGCGCCACCGTATTCGCCGTAGTACCCGGCGCGTGGATGGTCAAAAATGGCGTCGGTCAGCCCCATCTCAATCGGTCAACTTGGCGCGCCGGAGTGCTTCGAGCATGGCGCTGTTGCCCTGATCC
Organism: Candidatus Latescibacterota bacterium; assembly: GCA_007571365.1. Classification (GTDB taxonomy): domain Bacteria; phylum Latescibacterota; class UBA2968; order UBA8231; family UBA8231. Next base: position 3,188 of record RKRN01000211.1, on the reverse strand, counting down.
GCTCCCTGCTCCTGCTGCCGCTGGCGGAACTCGGCGAGATGGGCTTTGGATTCGAGGGCATCAACTTGGCTTATAGACAAGCGCAAGCGCTGGCGGCGGATATCCACTTCGAGCACCACCACTTTGACCTCGTCGCCGAGCGAGAGCACCTCGCGCGGGTGGCTGATGCGGCGGTCGGCGATCTCCGAGACATGCACCAGCCCGCGCACGCCTTCGGCCAACTCGACAAACGCGCCAAAATCCTCCAGCCCATCGACCTTGCCAGAGACGACTGTACCGACTGCAAACTGCTCTTTGATCGCTTGCCAAGGGTCCTTTTCCAGCACCTTAATCGACAGCGCGATTCGCTCCTTGCGCCGGTGGCCCAAGTCTTTGGTGCGCAAGACCTCAACTTGAACCTGCTGGCCCACCTCGAGGACTTCTTGGGGATGGCCGATGCGCCGCCGGCTGATCTCCGAGACATGCACCAAGCCCTCCACCCCAGAACCTAAATCGACAAAAGCACCAAAAGACTCCAGCCGCATGACCTTGCCCGCCAGTTGTGCGCCTTTCTTTAACTGGCTACGCACCAAGCCGGCGGCCTTGCCCTGCTCGGCTTCGAGTACGGCCCGGCGCGACAGGACGATGACGCGACCCTGATGGCGGAACTCGATAATTTTAAAGGTCAAGGTCTGGCCCCGGTACTCCTCGGCGTTTTTCACGTACTGGGTATCGATGTGCGAGATCGGGCAAAAACCGCGCACATCGCCCTCGATAGCCACGCCCAATCCCCCCTTGTTGATCGCGTCAACTCGGCCTTCAACCGGCAGCCCGGCCTTGTACGCTTGATAGAGCAAGTCGGCCTGCACGTCTTGGCGACTCAAGCCGCAGCTGAGCAGGATTTCATCCCCAGTAGCCACGACAAAGGCCCGGATCGGGTCGCCGACCTTGTAGCGCATTTCCCCATCGGGACCTTTGAGTTCGCTGGTGCGGATTATGGCCTCGTCCCGACTGCCGTACTCGACAAAGCTATTTTCATCCTCTACTTTGACGATCACGCCGCTGACCTCGTCGCCGACTGCGACCTCCTTGGTAGTCGGAGCCGGTGGTGCTCCTTCGGCGTCGAGCATCTGAGCAAAATTTTCGCCTCGTTCGGCGCGGTCTGCGGCCGGGGTTAGTTCGTCCTTTGCATCTGCCTCTGTCATCGCCTGTCTCCTTGGCTGCTTCACTCTGGTATGAGAATAACCTTGCCGGTCGTCTTGCGGCCCTGTAAGGCGCGGTGCGCTGCGGCTGCGTCCGCTAGGGCAAAGTGCTCGCTGATCCGCAGCACCAATTCGCCGCTGGCGATCCATTTCAACACGGCACCAGCGCGTTCCAATAGCGCCTCGCGGGTCTGGATGTAGTGCAGCATAGTTGGCCGGGTCAAAAAGAGCGACCCCTTGGTGCTGAGGATGCCGGGGTCAAAGGGCGGAACTGGGCCACTCGACTGCCCGAACAACACCAAGTAGCCCAAGGGCCTCAGCACGTTCAAGCTCTGGTCAAAGGTCGCCTGACCGACCGAATCGTACACCACATCAACTCCGCGCCCGTCAGTGAGCGCCTCGACGTCCTGTTCAAAGTCGCGCTCAGTATAGCGAATGACCTCATCGGCTCCGGCACCCCGCGCGAGTCGTTCCTTTTCTTTGGTAGAGACCGTGGTCAACACCCGCGCCCCACACCGCTTGGCCATCTGAATCAGCAGCAAGCCCACGCCGCCAGCCCCAGCGTGAATCAGAGCCGTGTCTTGGCGGCCCAGCCGATAGGATGCATGCGCCAAATAATGCGCCGTCATGCCCTGTAGCAACGCGGCAGCGCCCACCTGATAGGACGCGGCGGCCGGCAAAGGGACCAAGCGGTCGGCCGGCACGGCGGCTTCGGCGGCATACGCCCCCATCACGCCGGCATAGGCCACCCGATCGCCCACTTGCACGCTCTCCACTCCTTGGCCGAGGCGCACGACTACTCCGGCCGCTTCCATGCCGGGAATGCAGGGCAAACCGACTGGATACAGCCCTTGGCGGTGATAGGTGTCGATGTAATTCAAACCGATGGCTTTGATTTCGACGACGGCTTCGCCCGGTCCGGGTGTGGGTGCCGGCGCGTCCTCATAGATGAGGACTTCAGGGCCACCGCACTGGTGGAAACGCACTGCTTTCATGGTGGGCCTTTGCTTAGGATCAGGGCCGCTGGCGCGGCAGATTTTAGCATTCAATAGTAAACCTTTCAAAATAACTATAAGAGTCTCTTGAGACAAATTTGAAAAAACGGCGATTCGTGTATTTTTTATGAGATAACCTGTATTGGCATATTGGCAAAGGAATCCAATGAAAGTAGTTAAATTCGGCGGCACATCCCTCGCGTCAGCCGAGCAAATAAAGAAAATCTGCGCCATTGTCACCGCCGATCCACAGCGCCGGCTCGTGGTGGTCTCGGCGCCGGGCAAGCGCGACCGGGACGACGCCAAAGTAACCGACCTCCTCATCGAAGTAGTCCGCGCCCAGCTAACCCACCAAGATGGCCGCACTGCGCTGGCGCACGTCATCGACCGCTATGCCACCATCATCGGCGATCTCGGCTTGCCGGATGCGGCGCTTGGGCCTATTGTCGCCGACTTTGAGCGGCGGCTAGCCATGAGCACCAGCGACGAAGCACTCTACGCAGACGCCATGAAGGCCGGCGGGGAGGACAACTGCGCCCGCCTCGTCGCCGAATACCTGCGCCGCAACGGGGCCGAAGCCCACTATCTCGACCCGGGCGAGGGCGGCCTCATTCTGTCGGAAGAGCCCGGCAACGCCCGCGTCTTGCAGGGGTCCTACGGCAAACTGCGCCAGCTCAAAGACCGCCCGGGCATCACCATTTTCCCCGGTTTTTTCGGCTATTCGCCCACCGGCCGCGTCGTTACCTTCTCGCGCGGCGGCTCGGACATAACCGGCGCGATCCTCGCCGCGGCCGTGGATGCGACCGTGTACGAAAACTTCACGGATGTCGATTCGGTCTTTGCGGCCAATCCCGCGCTGGTCGAAAACCCGGTCGCCATCGCCGAGATTACCTACCGCGAGATGCGCGAGCTTTCCTACGCGGGGTTTTCCGTGTTTCACGACGAGGCTCTCGAACCCGTGTTTCACGCTGGCATCCCAGTCGTCGTCAAAAACACCAATAATCCCCAAGCC
>RKRN01000083.1 GCA_007571365.1 Candidatus Latescibacterota bacterium | reverse complement strand
CGCTAGCACAATGGCCCCTAAGAGGGGCCGCGGTCGGCGAACGCCAAGGCTGTCCATCATTTTCAGCGCGTGCATTACCGATGCCATCAGCGGGGAGCGAATCTCGGAACTCCAGGTGTAGGTGAAGCCTAGGCTGGTCAATCCCGTAGGCCCCACGAGCCCCGTCCCAAAGGTGTAAACCGTGAACACGGCCGGGACGAGTTGCGTCCGCGAAAAGCCGACTCCGCCTTCGGCGATGATCCGGGTCAGCGCGAAAAATGCGGCAGAGGCAGTTCCTACGAAGAAGGGCGCAAGCCACAGCGGCATCCCGCTAGCATTGAGCCACAGGCCCATGCCGACCAACCCAAACAATAGGGAGACCACGGCTGCCCGGTAGGACATGATCTCGTCCCTGTCATCCACGTGTGGGGCGGTGCCGAAGGCTTTGCCGAAGACCGCGGCTAGATGCCGGCGACTCGTCCACAGGACGAACAAAACCAGCGCGATGGTAGCCCCCATCGCCTCGTGGCCGACCGCGACCGTTCCTCCCCCGCCGACAAAAATTTCTTCGCGCCCGGGGATGTCGTAGCCGATAATGTTCAGCAGGCCCGACTGTAGCTTCATCAGCAGGTGAAAGAACCAGAGGCTAAAGCCGATTTCCAGATTCACTAGGTACGTAAACCCAATAACGGAAAAACTCAGGAGAACGCGGAACGGGGTGGTATCCCTGAATAGATCAAAGTAGGCGTTCGTCTCGATCCTAGGGATGTAGTTGAAATAGGTGTGCAGCCCATGTGTGCTCAATACGATCCAAGGCAGCGCGATCCCCACCCACAGCAGCGGTTGCCGGAAAAGGACGCCTAGGATGCGCCCGGTTTGGGGGGGCTGGAGCATCTCCAGCGGCACTTGGGTCAAGGGGAAAACGAGCCGCTCGTGTTCGACCCACTGACGCCGGACGATCACCATGCTGCTGATCATCACGGCAAAGAAGGCGGCGATAAAAATCCCCCACGCCGCAAAGGGCACTAGCCATGCCCCCCACGGAACCGAGATGTGGGAGGGGGCCCCTTCGTAGAAATACTTTACGGCGAGCGGGTCGTGGGGGCCTAGCCAATCCGGGATCAAAGGCAAGATCAGTTCGGCCCATTCGTTTTCCGGCGTGGCGTAATAAGTAGCGCCTGGCAGAACGGGGATCATGTTCGCCATCAGCGTCTTGGTCGGGATCGTGGAGGCCACGATCATCATCGTATAGACGACGACGAGTTCGCCCGTTGTAAACACCCACGGGGGACGAACTTTCCGCAGGGCGGTATTGACTACAAAGGTGAGTAGGAAAAACAGGAACACGGCACCAGCCGTGATGGAGTCGGCGTTGAGCGGTGCCGTGTGATGGACGAACTGGACATAAAGCGGGCCAGTTCCAAGGAACGCCGTCAGCAGGCAACCGAGAAGAAAGGCGCGCACGGTAAACACGCGACCTCCACCAGCCGACAAATCCGGCTGCCCCTGCGTAGTCATAGCATTAGGCGCGTATTGGAATAGTGGTCGGGGTCGAGTTTTAGGCTCTTCCGCAACAGTGCGGATGAGCTCGCCATCGTTGCGCGGTAAACTTAGCGGCGCGTCGAGATTAGCACTGCAATATCGGTAGCGCCGTCGCCATTTGCTCTACTGCCTTTGGCGAGCCTATCATTGGGCATCGCTTTTCCTCGGTATCGCCATAAGACTGCAATTATGGAGACCAAAAGCCATGCAGGTCAGTCTGCAACGGTTTGCCGCGATGGCTACCTCGTTTCCTACAACAGAGCGTGAATAAGATGAAAAAGCCTTGGTCGTTCAACGTCGCCCTGTTTTTGGTCTGTGTCCCGTTCGTCCAGGACAGCCGCGCCCAAGACTATACACGATGGGGTTTGCCCGAAGGTGCTCTCGCCCGCCTAGGCAAAGGCCATATCGGTCAAGTCGCGTATTCGCCCGATGGCACGTGGCTGGCTGTGGACAGTCCCATCGGTATCTGGCTCTACGATGCCCACATCGGTACCGAAGTTGCCCTACTCGTGGAGACGGACCCTATCATTACCATCACTGACGCTGGCCTACGCGTAGACGATTATACGGAGTATGTCAATTCTTTGTCCTTTTCGCCGGATGGGTCCACCTTGGCCAGCGTCAGTCCGGGTCCGGGGAAGATTCGGTTGTGGGATGTGGTCAGCGGCCAACTCAAGGCGACCCTCGGAGAGCATACAGGAGAGGTCGGCTCCGTGTTGTTTTCGCCGGATGGGTCCACTCTGGCCAGCGTCAGTCCGGGTCCGGGGGAGATTCGGTTGTGGGATGTGGTCAGCGGCCAACTCAAGGCGACCCTCGGAGACATATGGGAGGTCGGCTCTTTGTCCTTTTCACCGGATGGGTCCACTCTGGCTATAGGTAGAGGTTGGCCGTTCGATGTTATGTTGTGGGATGTGGTCAGCGGCCAGGTACAGGCGATCCTTGAAGGACATACGGGGTATATCAGTTCGGTGTTGTTTTTGCCGGGTGGCTCCATTTTAGCCAGTGCCAGTTTGGACGGCACGGTAGTGTTGTGGGATGTAGTCAGTGGCCAAGTGCGGGCTACGCTGGATCATACGGGGCCTGTCTGGTCTATGGGACTTTCGCCGGACGGCTCCACCTTGGTCAGTACTGATGAAAGAGGGATTCGGTTGTGGGATGTGGTCAGCGGCCAACTCAAGGCGACCCTCGGAGAGCACACAGGTGTTGGTTCGGTGTCGTTTTCGCCGGATGGCTCCACTCTAGCCAGCAGCCATTGGCAGGAGATTCAGTTGTGGGATGTAGTCAGTGGCCAAGTGCGGGCTACGCTGGATCATACGGGGCCTGTCTGGTCTATGGAATTTTCGCCGGACGGCTCCACTCTAGCTAGTACTAATAGGGACGAGATACAGTTGTGGGATGTAGTCAGTGGCCAAGTGCAGGCCACCGTCGAAGGGCATACAAGGTCTGTCGTCACCATGGAATTTTCGCCGGATGGCTCCGTCCTAGCCAGTGGCATTAACGACGGCACAATTTGGTTGTGGGATACGGTCAGCCGTCAGGCGCAAGCCACTTTCGAGGGGCATGCGATGCCTGTCTGGTCTATGGAATTTTCGCCGGACGGCTCCACTCTAGCTAGTGCTAGTAGGGACGAGATACAGTTGTGGGATGTGGGCAATGGTCAAAAGAGGACTACCATAGAAAGGCGCGCAGGGTGGAAAAGTTTTGCTTTGTTTTCACCGGATGGCTCCACTTTGGCCAGTACCAGAAGGGACGACGAGAATTGGAGAAGGGACGAGATTTGGTTGTGGGATGTGGGCAGTGGCCAAGTGCGGGCTACGCTGGATCACACGGAGGCTGTCTGGTCCATGGAATTTTCACCGGATGGCTCCACTCTAGTCAGTACCGGTGCAAAAGGGATTCGGTTGTGGGATGCGGTCAGCGGCCAACTCGAGGCGACCCTTGGAGAGCACACAGGTGTTAGTTCTGTGTCCTTTTCACCAGACGGCTCTACTTTGGCCAGCCCGGTAGAATTGTGGGATGTGACCAGCGGCCAACTCAAGGCGACCCTAGAAGGGCGGCGTAAGGGTTGGGTTTATTCTATGTCGTTTTCGCCGGATGGCCATACCTTGGTCGGTGTCGGTTATGGGTGGATTCAGTTGTGGGATGTGGCCAGCGGTCAACTCAAGGCGACTTTGGAAGGGCATGGGTCCGTTGTCCATTCGGTGTCGTTTTCGCCGGACGGCTCCACTCTAGCCAGCAGCCATTGGCCGGATATTCGGTTGTGGGATGTGGCCAGTGGCCAACTCAAGGCGACTTTGGAAGGGCATATGGACCGTGTCTATTCGGTGTCGTTTTCGCCGGACGGCCATACCTTGGTCAGTGGCAGTAACGACGGTACGATTCTATTGTGGGACATGTCGCCGTACATCACCCCCTCTGTGCCGACGGAGATTCAATCCGCGCCGCCGTTGCCAGCGCAGACGACGCTGTTGGCCAACTTTCCTAATCCCTTCAACCCAGAGACTTGGATACCCTATCAATTACACGTGCCTGCTCCGGTGCGCCTGAGCATCTACGACGTTCGGGGGACCTTAGTCCGAGAAATTGATCTGGGCTATCGCGTCGCGGGTCAGTACTCGACGAGTGCCAGAGCTGCCCATTGGGATGGCCGCGACCACCGCGGCGAGCACGTCGCCAGCGGCGTATATTTGTACCGGTTGCAAGCCGGACCGGTCGCCCAAGTGCGCAAGATGGTCCTCGTCAAATAATGGATTTTGGCCAGTAGAACCGCCATGGCCCCCTATTCCGTATCCAAGGCGGGCGTCATCTGCTTTACCAAGACGTTGGCCAAAGAAGTTTTGGACTGCGGCATCCGCGTCAATTGCGTGGCTCCGGCTCTGGTTGACACACCGATATTGCAGGGGATGGATCAAGACCGCGTCGATTTTTTGACCGCTAAAATCCCCCTCGGTCGCTTGGGCCGCCCGCAAGAAGTGGCGACGACCATTTTGTTTTTAGTATCGGACGAACCGACCTTTACCACAGGCCAGTGCTTTGACGTGCGCGGCGGTCGGGCGACCTATTGAGGGGTACGCTGACACCAGCGATTCTTTTTTTAGCGGCCACAGTGAATCGCGGGATCGCTCCTCAACTCGCTCCGTCGTCGTGCCACGACATGGCTTCGCCGCGCACGATGCGCGAGCGGATCTCGTGGCGTCCAGGCCACTCGACGGGTAGGTCGCCGTTTTCTACCATGTAGTTTAAGGGGTTCACGCGCGTTTTTAAGGGCATCTGAATCCGCTGCCGTTTGCGCGCCGATTCGAATAGGGCCATCATCACTTCTTGCACAGCGCGACCGCGCTCGCCGCTGCTGATGGGACGGTCCATCTTTCCTTCGACCCAGTCGATAGTCTCCCGACATTGATGCGCCCAACAGTCGTGCCACTCGGCCTCGACCTGTTGCCAGCCTTCGGACGCGGCATTGAGATAACGCACTGTGCCCAGTTCGTAATTGTAGTGCGCCGATGACCCTTCGGGCATGTACATCGGCGCGTCCGAGGGAATCTCGCTGTCGGGCCGGTGGCCGGTGCTCAGTTCCATGATTCCATCGGTGCCGATCACCCGACAACCTTGCCCCAATCCAGCCACCAAGTTGCCCACGATCAACATGGTGGCTCCGTTGTCGCACCCGGCCAGCCCCATGCACGACTCCTCGGCTGGCAGGCCGCGTTCGCACTGGTCAAGGGTGCGCTCAACCGCGCCCACCACCCATTCGACCTTTGGCTCACCCATCAGAAATAGGGCTAGGCGAATGTTGTGCGAGTTGGTATTGAGGATATTGCCGCCGCATTCCAATTGCACTTGGAGTACTTTGCCGATAGTGCCTTGGCGGATCAGCTCGCGTGCCTTGAGCCAAGTGGCGTGATGCGGCCGCTGATACGCGATGACTAGCTTGACGTCGTTGCGCAGGCAAGCCATCAGCATTTCGTCGGCCTCGCGCAAATCGACCGCCATTGGCTTTTGGCAGAGGATGGCCTTGGGCCGGCGGGCCGCCGCGGCAATGACCATTTCGGCGTGCTGCTGATGCCAAGAGCACACATCGACAAAATCGGGCCTTTCCCGATCGAGCATTTCGCGGTAATCGGCGTAGCGGTGCTCTTCTTCTACGCCAAAAAAATCGCCGAACTCAGCGCGGGCCTCGGGGTTGGTATCGGCTAGCGCGGCAATTTGGGTCGGCTGTCCGGCGACGCCGAGCCAGCCGCGGGTATGCACCCGAGCTATCATGCCGCAGGCGATGATAGCGGTGCGGTATTGGGCCATGGAAAACTCCTGTTGGTTTAGACGGATATTCACACCAAGGTGAAAATACCCAAATTTGCAGGTATCTTAGTCCACTTTTCCACCGGGGCACGGACTGCTTGATTTTTCAGTTCCAATCAAGTGCTAAACCTGTTGTTAGGCTAAAATCGCTGCCAGCCACTCCCTTGAGCGGATCGCTATCGCGCTGGAATGCCGCGGACGTGGCTGAGGATAGTGCTTTGGTGATCGACACTTTCAAGACCACGTCCCACAAAACGCGATAGTCGTCAAACTGCCGCATCGCGGGCTGCACGTAGGCCGTTCCCGCTAGCTGGGCTACTTCACCGATCTTGATATCCGCCGACAAGTAGTTGCTCCAGCGGACGAGAGCGGTTTGAGCCGCATGGCTGTCTGTCGCGGTGAGCTCGTTTTGTTCGTGCTCAAACATCAACGATGAGCCTAGCCAAAAAGACGACTCGCCCGGGGAGATGAGGGCCCAGCGGACGCCGCCGCCGACAAGGCCGCGAAAATCCAAGCGCCGGGATCGGTCGTAATTAACTTGGCCAAAGGCTTCTCCGTGCAGCCGCGAGCCCAAGGCGCGGACATAGCGCAGATGCGCCAGTGCTTCATTGGAAAAGCGCTCCTTACCCTCCCAGCCGAGGTCGCCTGAGCCGATAAAAACGAACGTATTCTCGGCTCGGCTGTAGCTGAGGGAAAGCTCGGGACCGCATTCGAACAACTCGACATTGCCGGCCCGCAACGTCAGGTCTATCGCCACAGAACCGAAAAAACCCGCTTGGTGGTCCCGGCGTAGGCTTTCAATATCGACTTGCGCCCACAGGGGGTTCGCCAGCCAGCCTAAGGCCGCCAGCAAGAGGCAATAAGGTGAGGTGTTAAAGCGCATGCTAAGTTCGATACAAAGCACGACTCCGCTGGTCCGGAATTTTGCGAAGCGTTTCGTACATGCCTAATTTTCCGTCCCTACAGTCCCCTATCGGGATCGACGTCCAGCCCATAGTCGACGCCCGCAAAGCCAAAGCCGAAAAGCCCCAGAAATTCCGTGCGGTAGCTCTCGATATCGGACAGCGACTCGAGATTGTCAGTGTCGACCCGCTCCCACAGCGCCGCGACTTCTCGTTGCACATCTTCGCGCATTTCCCGGTCGTCGATGCGGAAGTACCCCGCGTCGTCGGTGGAGGCCTCTGCATAGAGGCAATCGGCGAAGAGCCGGTGCATCTGCTCAATGCAGTTTTCGTGGCAGCCCTTTTCTTTCATCACCTTGTATAGCAGCGAAATGTAGAGCGGCAAAACCGGGATAGCGGCACTTGACTGGGTCACCATGGCCTTGTTGACGGAGATGTGGGCCCGGCCGCTTCTCGCTTGCAGATATGCGTCGAGCGTCTGGGCTGTCTTTTCTAGGTGGGCCTTGGCTTGGCCGATGGTCCCGTCGCGATAGACCGCATGGGTAATTTCAGGGCCGATGTAGGTATAAGCGACCGTGCGGACGCCATCGGCCAGTACGCCCGCTTCGGCGAGGGCTTCGATCCACATCTGCCAATCCTCCCCGCCCATGACCGCGATGGTGTGGGCAGTTTCTTCTTCGCTCGCCGGGTCAATGGCGATGGCGGAAACCTCGCCGGATTGGACATTGACGGTCTTGTTGGTATAGGTGCCGCCGATGGGTTTGAGGACGGAGCTGAAACTCTCGCCAGTGCGCGGATGCGTCCGCCGCGGCGAAGCTAGGCTGTAAACGACCAAGTCGACGGCTTGTAGGTCCTCGCGGATGGCGGCGATGGTTTCGGCCTTGATCGCGTCGGAGAAAGCGTCGCCGTTGATGCTGCGGGCGTAGTGGCCGGCGTTGCGGGCCGCTTGGTGAAAGGCCGCGCTATTGTACCAGCCGGCCGAGGCCGTGCGGCTGCGGGCCGCGGGCCGCTCGAAGAAGACGCCGAGCGTGGCTGCCCGTGCGCCAAAGCAGGTGGCGATGCGCGACGCCAGCCCATAGCCGGTCGAAGCGCCGACGACGAGGACTTTCTTGGGGCCGTCGAAGGGGGTTTGGCGTTGGACCCAATCAACTTGGTCTTGGACGGCGCGGGCGCAGCCGTCGGGATGGGCCGTAGTGCAGATAAAGCCGCGAACTTTGGGCTGGATAATCATGGGATTCCCTTGGATTAAAATTGAGACAAACCGTTGAATAATGGCTCGTGCTGCGGTTGGGCGCAAATGAGCCGCTTGGCTGACCTGTTAATCACTGATGTTACGCGATCTGAGCGTTAACGCTGCTGCGGAACATCAGATTCTTAACGGCTGGAGCCTCGTTGCGGCTAATCCTTCTTGCCGCCGAACTCGGATTGCAGGGCCTGTTCCATGGCCCTGATCTCTGCGGCCGACAGATAGTCGAAGTGCGTTGTGCGCTTGCGTGCAGCAAGGCGGCCCTTGTTTTGCAAGCAGAAGCGAATGAAGAGATCGATTTGGCGGTCGGGCATGTCCACAATTTCTTGGAGTGCTTTCTTGGTCGCGTCGTAGTTGGCCAAGAAGGCCAATTCAGGGGCGAGTTCCGTATCGATGGTCTGCTCGATGAAGCGAAAAAGGGCCTCCGCCTGCGGCGTCATGTCGATATAGCGGTACCATACAGCGGTATCGTTGTGTACGATCAAGCGACCACTGGCATCGAGCGTGTGTTCTATCAGGGGCATTAGCTGGCGGGAAAATGCTTCTAAGGAAGCATCGTAGTCGGCAGCGTTCTCCAACATGGTTGCCGAGATGGGGAACATGACGCCCTTGGGGGTAAAGCCACGCCGGGCGAGAACGTTGTGGATCAGGAAGCGGTGGATCCGACCATTGCCGTCCTCAAAGGGGTGCAAAAAGACGAAACCATAGGCGACGGCCGCGGCCTGCATCACCGCAGGTACGTGGCCTGTTTCCATGCGTTGGTGGGAGGCTAGCAGGCCCTCCATCAAGTCGGGTAAGTCGATAGGTCCCGGGCTTACAAAGTGGATGTGTTCTTTTTGCCAAGCAACTGTCTCACCGACGAAGTTCTGGGTTGCGCGGTAGTCGGCCTCGCGAAATCGGGCATCGACAATGCGGTTTTGCACCTCAACCAACTGCGCTTTGCGACAAAAGTCCTCTTGCTCCGCCAGTTGTAGTAGTGCCACGAAACGCTCGGTTCGGGTTGAAGAGGGATGGATCTGTTCGATTGCAAACGACGATTTGGTTTCCTTGGCGTACAGGTAGCCAAGAGCGCGCTTGAGCAAGGCCGGATCATAGCGAGACACAATGCGCTGACATCGCGCCGGCAAGTCGGCCGTTTCAAGGGAGCGCAGCATCGCGGTGCGGCGAATAGTTGGGCAAAATCGGCGGTCGCCAAGCAGGTTGTCGTTGATCCGTTGACGGCGGATTGGGCGCGCCGGCAAAACGGTGTAGTACGCGTCCGGTTCAAGTAGATCGACATAGTTTCCTCGCGTCAGATCGTCCAGCGGCAGGGTCTTGCCGGTCAGGAACTCGTAGAGGAACCACAATCTCCGGGCATACTTACCAGTTGGTTTGGACTGGACGTAGTCGAGGAGTTCCTCCGCTTCCAGTTGCTGGAATAACCTAGCGAGAATAGCGAGATTGGTCCCGTCGTACTTGAGCGCGAATTCAAGGTGGTTGCCCAGTGTTTCCCCAGGCCAGTACTTGAGCGGGTAGATTTCCTCGACGACATTTTCACGGGCGTTGACTCGGTGGATTCCGCTGGCAGTTACCTTGGATTGGTGCCAGTTCGGGATGGCATCGAGATTGTACCGTTCGATCAGGGCGGCATACCCGGCAGGCTTAGGTGCCGGTCTCTCTTGGGCTGTTTCAACCATGAAATGGACCCCCAAAACGATTACTCAACGAGAATTATTGTTACAATATAGATTCTGTTAAGAAAAATAGTTACGGACGGCAGCCCGGAGAAAGGAAAGAAAACGTGACCACTTGGCAAGAAAACATCCAGCAAGCGCGGACCGTGGCGCTCGAAATTCTGCAACCGTCCGCCTCGCAGTTGGAGCGCGGGTTGACCTTGCACCGCGATGCCATCGTGTGCGAGTCGTACAGCCTCGGGCTGCTAGCGCCGATTGACGGCGAGGCCATGGCGCAGGCCGTAGAGGCGCGGGCCTCGGAGCTCGAGCTGCAGTACTTGTCGGAGCAGATGCGAATGACGCGCTGGGCCTATGACGACGCGCTAAAGGCCGAGTATTTAGGAGCTTGGGAGGCGTCCGGGGTGACGTGCGCTTTTCAAAACGCCGGCGAGGAGGGCAACAACCCCATGCGCATGTTGGGGCGGCTGGCGCACTATACCCATCTGACCGATCGCCTGCGCGACCACGTGGCGCGCGCCGCCTTCCCCGCTGACATCGTCGCCGCCAAAGTTGCTGGACGCCACTGCATCTACCAGACGTGCAACGGCGTGCCCCTGCCAGGAGAGCAGGCTACGGTCGAGCAGGAGCTGCGTTTCATTAGCCAGTTTTTCGAGCTTGGCTGCCGCATGATGCACCTGACCTACAATCGCCGCAACCCGATTGGCGACGGCTGTGCCGAGCCGGCCAACGCCGGTTTGAGCGACTTTGGCCGTGCCGCGATCTCCGAGCTGAACAGGGTTGGCGTGATTGCCGATGTGGCCCACTCTGGCTGGCAGACCTGCCTAGACGCGGCCGCCGTGTCGCAAAAACCGATCGTCTCCAGCCACTCGGCCTGCGCGGCCCTGAACCACCACCATCGCTGCAAGCCAGACGAAGTGATGCGGGCGATCGCCGACAAGGGTGGGACCGTGGGCATCACCAACGTACCGGCCTTTATCGGCGGTAGCGGCTGCATCGACGCCATGCTCGACCACATTGACCACGCAGTACATGTCGTCGGCGTCGATCACGTGACCATTGGCACGGATCGACCTTACACTAGCTGCCGCGCTAAAAAAGAGAGCGCCAAGGTGCCGGCGCGACCGGGCAGCCGCCCGCGCTGGGAGGCCCTGTGGGAGAGCAACGACCCCGTGCAACGCTCAGAGTGGCGTCAAGAGCGCATGTTCCAGAGCACGGCGTGGACGAACTTCCCGCTGTTTACGGTCGGCATGGTGCAACGCGGTTATGCCGATGACGACATCCGCAAAATCCTCGGCGGCAACATCCTCAGGGTGGCCCGGGAGGTACTGGGGGAGCAGGAAGCCGGCACCTAATCCTGGCAAAACACATGCGAGCTCTTATGAGCAACGTCCCCATGCAAATCGACCCCAATGCCATTGATGCACAACCCGATATAGTTTCGTCCAGCGAGGTGCTACCTTCGGGCCAACGGGTTTACTTCCGCCCTTTGCGCGGCGATCAAGCCGCTGAGTTGGGCGCGTACTTCACCAGCCTGTCGCCGGCCACCCGCCGGGTGTACGGCCCGCACCCGTTTGACCAAGAGACGGCCGATGGTTTTTGCGCTGCATTGGACAGCACCCACACGCTGCGTATGCTGGCTTGGGTCGAGGAGGGAGAGGAGGGAGTCGAGCGTATTGTGGCGTATTTCGTCGTCGAACTGGGCGTACGGGCCGGGGACCGCCAGCGCTACGAAGCATTGGGTTTGACCTTGCACGATCAGACGGATTGCACCTTGGCCCCTTCCGTGGCCGACGCGTACCAGAGCCAAGGGCTGGGCAGTTTGATGATGCAGCACCTGCTCGGGCTACTACCACGGCTGGGGCGGCAGCGCCTGCTGCTGTGGGGCGGAGTGCGTGCGGACAACCCTCGCGCCGTCCACTTTTACACCAAATTCGGTTTTCGGCGCGTGGGCGATTTCGAGGCCGGTGGCACCAACAATTACGACATGATCGCAGACTTGTGCTAAGCGGATAGGCCATGGCGACTTTGCCGTTGAAAGTGCAATACTTCCAAGACAGCACACCCCAGGAAATACCCTGCCGCGAGGAGCATT
>RKRN01000289.1 GCA_007571365.1 Candidatus Latescibacterota bacterium | reverse complement strand
CCGTCGCTGCGGTTGAAAGCCACTTTATCCTGTCGATTCACGAGAATTTTGCCGAACCGGAGGTGGCCGATATTGCCGAGGCGTTTGCAAAGGTGGAGCGAGCGTATCGGCGGTAGAAAGCTAAACGATCCGGGTTCCGGTGAAATGGTTCGGGAACCAACCGGTCACGTAGGGATGATGTCATCCACCGCTACTTCAAGGACATCGGCTAGCTTGCGAAGGGTGTACACAGACCCGCTGTTGCGCCCCGTCTCGATCTCGACGATCTGCACTCGGTTGACACCAGAGGCGCGCGCTAAGGCAGATTGAGACAGCCCACGGTACTCACGCCATACCCGCAAAGGGGATTCTCGGTCGATGAGCCGGTCGGCCACATGTGCTGGGACGAATTCTTCCACACCGCTGGCAATCCTTGCCTCGACGAGCTGCGCCGCCATCATATCCGCGAAGTCTTCTTCTATAGCACACAGGCGCTCATACTCAACCTTGGGGATCGTCACAGTTTCGCTCATGGTTTTCACTCCCTGTAGGTGCTGCCTCGGCTGGTCACATATAGAACTTGCAGTACGCTTTCGTCCCTCATCACGACGCGCCAGTCTCCCACCCGAAGCCGCACCAATCCATCTTGGTCCTTCAGGCGTTTGACATTGTTGGCCAGTGCCGTCGGATTATCGGCGTAGAGCCGGATTTTGTCCCGGATGCGCTCGGCCCAGTTGCGGGGCATCCGGGTCAGGACCTTCAGCGCTGTGCGGCTGTAGGCGATCTCTCTCACATTGGATATGTAGCGTAAAACTACAAGGTCGTCAAGGAGAGGGGCCAGTCCGAGCCGACCTCAGCCCGCAACGACAAACATCTCCTTGCATCAGTGCTCTCTTTGCGCTATATCCCCTCCGAGATGATCTGGTTTAAGGAGCGGCAGGTCTTTCCCGGCAGGGGGATTGCCGGCGTATGGGGGAGACCGCCATGCCCAGTTCCCCTGTCCCAACGCCGTCGCTGCGGTTGAAAGCCACTTTATCCTATCGATTCACGAGAATTTTGCCGAACCGGAGGTGGCCGATATTGCCGAGGCGTTTGCAAAGGTGGAGCAGGCGTATGGGCGGTAGTATACTATTGGCGCAACGCAACCCTCCAACAAAGCGGGGAATATGAGAAAGAGCAAAGTCTTGGACAAAGTGCGCACCGGGCGGTGTGCCCGCATTTGTGGCCTAGGGCATTATCTGCCGTTCTTCGTGCGCTATGCCGCCCACAACGGCTATGACGGCATCTGGCTCGACTTGGAACACCGGGCGATGGATCAGCGCGAGGTCCAGGGCCTGTTGGCCTTGTGTCGCGCCTGCGATATCGACTGCATGTTGCGGGCTCCGACGCTTGAGCGCACCCGCCTCTACCGCTATCTCGAGGACGGCGCGGCCGGTCTGATGATGCCGCTGGTTTCCGATGCCGACTTGGCGCGCCAAATCGTCGCGGCAGTGAAGTACCCACCCTTGGGCAATCGCGGTTTGGACGGGGCGGGTTTGGACGGCGATTTCGGTCTCGACGTATGGCATGAGGGCAGTACTTATATCGACGATGCCAATCGCGAAACCTTTGTCGTCTTGCAGATCGAGACTCCGCAAGGGCTGGCCAATGTCGAGGAGATCGCTGAGGTTGAGGGGGTGGACGGGCTCTTCGTTGGTCCGGCAGACCTGGGGTTGCGGCTCGGTTTGGCCGGGGGGGATGTCGATCTCGATCAGGCGGTCGCCAAAGTCGCAGCGGCGGCAAAAAAACACGGCAAAGCTTGGGGGATACCCGCTGGCACGCCCGAGCTGCTGGCCAAATACCGCGCACAAGGGGCTCAGATGCTGGCTTACGGCGGCGATTTTGCCCTAGCGCAGGTTTTGGCCGATTGCCGCCGGGATTTCGACCAAGCACTCGGTGAATGAGATGACCATGAGATTGCCCTCCGGCCGCATTTGGCCGCATCCAGTATGCGATATGCTGGGGTTAAACTTGACTCATCCCCGTTTCGTCATCGACGATATCGACTTGGGCAAAAAAGACGCGAGTACTTGTCGCGGCGACTTTGCCAAGTTTGCCGAATGGGGGGTGGGAGTGGTGATGTGCAAGGGGGGAGCGGCCTACTACGACGACAACTACAAACCACTGTGGCGCCAGGAGTCGGAATGGCGTCCGGGCCGCGGCGGCGAGGACATGTTCCTGAGTTTGGCGATCAAGAATCCGACCCAACTAGTGCTGGGGGTGCTCGACCGTTTTTTGCTAAACGTCGAAGCCTATCCCGAGCAAGTGCTGCTGGTGCGGACAGCCCGGGACTTGGATGCGGCGCGAGCGGCCGGCAAGGTGGCGGTATTGATGGGAGCCAATCGCAGCGACTGGTTCGGCGACAGCCCCGGCATCCTGCGGATGTTTGCCCGCCTCGGGCTGCGGATGATCACCTTGGGCCAAGCGACCCGCGAGTTGGGTTGGGACGCCTCTAATGAGACTCGCTCGGGCGGGCGGATGACCGAGTTGGGGGTGCGGATGATCGCGGAGATGAACGCGGCCGGAATCCTCATCGACTTGGCCCACAGCAATGACCCTTGCGCCCTCGATATCATCGAAGTATCGACCAAGCCCGTGGTGGATTCGCACTCGAGTCCGCGGGCATTGGTCGGCGATCCAAGGGCGGCACCCGACGAGGTTATGCGGGCGTTGGCCGAGCGCGATGGCCTGTTGGGGATCCCACCGCCGATCACCCGGCCGCCGGGAGACGCGCCTTATCGGGCGGTTGCGCCAGAGCAGTTGGAGCAGACCTTGGTGCAAATTCGCTACGCCGCTGATGTGATGGGTGTAGAAGGCGTGGGGATCGGCACCCACTTCAACAGTGCGGTATTGCCCTATGTGGTAGAAGGCTTGCTGGATGCGGGATTCAGCGCGGAGGACACGAGCAAAATTTGCGGCGGGAATTACCTACGGGTCTTGCGCGCGGTGCTGCCCGCTTAACTGGAGATGGCGACACTATACTATAGCAGGAGCAGGCGGCGATGAACGCGACAGAAAAGTATCTCTTTGAAGTACACGGCTATCTGGTGATTGCGGGTGCGCTTTCGCCGGCGGAAGTAGCGGCGGCCAATGCGGCGATTGACCACCACGCCGATCAAATTAGCATCCGCCCCAATGACTTGGCCCACGAGTCGGAGACGCTCAAGGGGGCGCAGGGTCGCGGCGATTTGGGCGGGATGCTGACGTGGAACAAGCCGCATTGCGATCCGTTCCGAGCGATGATCGCCCATGCGCGGTTCAAGCCGTATCTCGAAGAATTGCTGGGCCCGGGTTTTCGCTTGGAGGGCTTGGGGATCATCACCATGGACGAGGGGGCCGAAGGCTTTTGGTTCCACGAAGGCGGCGAGCCGCTGGATCGCTCGCGGGGTTTTCTCTACCGCAATGGCCGGATGTTTTGCGGGATGACCAACATCGCCGTGCAATTGGCGGATGTGAAGCCGGAGGATGGGGGTTTCGCCTGTCTGCCCGGCAGTCATAAGGCCAACTATCCCTGCCCGGACGAGATTCGGTTGTACGAAGCGCATCAAGATCGCATCGCGCAGATCCCGGCCCAAGCGGGCGACGCGATCGTTTTTGTCGAGACGCTGATGCACGGGGCTTTGCCGTGGACGGCCAAACACCAGCGGCGCTCGGTGATTTTGCGCTACAACCACGGCGTCCAAGCCGAATCGCTGATGGGGACGTACGCGCCGCCGGCTTTCTACGCCGAGTTGACACCCGAGCAGCAGGCGGTGATTACGCCGCCGCAGTACCGGAGGGAAGACAAAGGGTCGCGGCTTTACCGGCAAAGCTGAAAAGGCCACTCACTGTAAACGAGTAGATTTTAGGAGATGAGATGATGAAATGCTGGATTTTCGTTTTTAATCCGCTCGAACGCTACATAGAAAACTTCAAGCACATCTTCGACGCTTGGGAAGCGGGCGGAGTGCGCGGCATTGTGGTAGGGCGCATGTTTTTTATCGAGGACGACGGAGACCGAATTCCCGCCTTTCCCCAAGATCCCAAAGCCTACGCCGACTTGGGCCTAGCAGCACCCGCCGAGCAGCCCCGCAATCTGGAAAAGGAGCGGGGGCTAAGTGCTATGCTGGATGACGCCGCTGGGCGCGGTTGGCATATTATGGTGTTCGACAGCGGCACCACCGCCCACGTGCAGAGCTTGATAAACCGCTACCCCCAAGTCGACGGCGTGATCATCGACGGGCCCGGCGAGAACCACTACGAACTGGCTTGGCACCACGGTGGCGAACTCTTTGAATTGCGCGACGGCGAGCGCCGCGAGTTCGCCCGTTTGGGCTTTGCTATCGACCGGCTGGAGCGCGGCATGGCCCATCTGCGCCAGCGTTTCCACAACCTCACCCCAGATCTCGTGCGCTATTGGGCCCCGGGCGGGACCTTGGCCGGTCTAAATCTCTTTGATATCAACGAGGACGCCCTTTACTGGCTGCGGGCGCGGCGGGAAAGGGCGCGGCGTTCTTGGCAGCGAGCCCGCGCCGACTTGGACGGAGTCAACCGCTATGTCGAGCTGGGTGGCATTCCGCGCATCACCACGTTTTCTGCTCTGACGGGCCAAGATTACCAGCAGATGCCGCCGTACTTCGACTATATCTTTCCCAAGCACTACTACTGGCATCGCGGCTTCGACGGCATGTACGGCACTATTGCCCGCTGGGTGCAAAAGTTCGCCGAGTGGAATCCTGCTCTGACCGAGGCCGACTGCTTTCTGCTGGTCGAATCGCTGTTCGGCCTGCGCCTGCCTCATGTCAACTCGTTGCTGGACATGGAGATGGGTTTTTCCGCAGAGTTCTTCGCCGAAGTTGTGTACAGCGAAACGCGGCGCGCCTTAGAGGCCATCAAAGACGTCGACAAGACCATCTTCTGGGTGTCCACCGGTCGCTCTCCACATGCCGGCGATGCCATGCCAGCGCGCGACTTGGCCGGCATTCTCAAAGCCTCAGCGGCCGCCGGTGCCCAGCGCTTTCTCTTTCACCCGGACCCGGACCCCAGTCCGTCGGAGTGGAGCGTGATCAGCGGCCTGTGTGGTGCGCAATGGCGTCAATCGCGGGACGGGTACTGGCCGCCCAATGCGGCCAAACCAGACGAATACCTACGCAGTCAATAGGACCCGTAGCTAGAAGACGTTTTATTAACTGATACGGTGCTTGACGCGCAAGCCCTCCAAGGTTGCTTTGGGTGCGTACCCGCTTGGTCGGCGCCTAGGCTAAGGCGGCATGGGACGTGAGCGTTTTATGAAATTGCCCGACGTGTTTTTGGCGGGTCTTGCAGATGCAGGGTAAGTGGTCCTTAGCCGAAAACCAGCGGGTGCGTACTCGTCCGAGGGGCGGTTCCGCGCCGACGCGCCCAAAACTTGGGCTTACTTGGAGCGCGAAGAAAATCCGCGAGGCCAGCCGCAAGCAGCGGCAACTGGCTTACGCGGCCGTGCAGTGGCTCAAGCCGGGCGGGGTGCGGTCTATTCGACCTGCACCTTCGCGCCCGAAGAAAGCTGCGGCAGTTCGCTAGTGCCCTAACCATCAAGGACATCGCGCTGCCTTTTGCCAATGTGGCGTCGGGCTTGCGCCAGTGGCGGGGGAAGGCGTTTGACGCGCAGGTGCAGCGAGCCAAGCGGATTTTGCCAGCCGGGGGGGATGGAGGGGTTTTTCGTGTGCCGCTTGGCGGAAGACGGGGAAGACGAGGTAAGGGCGAATTTTTCGAGTGAAATTCGGAGCACATAGCGCAAAGCTGATCTGTCCTAAAGGAGTACATTTATAATCATTCTTTCGGCAGAAAAAGATACAGAAAAATTAGGATCAGAGCTTCAGTATCTGAGCACGTCGGAGTGCGATCTGGGTTATTTCCTGTGCCATGACCTTATCAGGAAAGAAATATGCCATCCATTCAACGAAGGCGAGCCATAGATCATTAGCAGAAAAATGCCCCCCAGCAAGCTCTTCAAGCTCCTCAAAATGATGGTGTGTATCGGCGTGAGTAAATATTTTGTCTTCGGTTGTGTTAAGGATGATCTCAGCGATAGGTATGGTTTCAAGTAGCGAACGAATCGCGGCTCGGAATTCTTCCTCTTTAAGGCCCGGCTGTAGATTGGCACGAGCTAAGTCAGCTAGCAGAATGCGATCGGCAGACCCCACATATTCGTCTTCGTCCGAGGGTTGTGTATAAAATCGATATGCCTGTTTGGCCTGACGACTACTGGGAAACCAAGGTGCATCGAGATT
The DNA here is from genome assembly GCA_007571365.1 of Candidatus Latescibacterota bacterium. GTDB lineage: Bacteria > Latescibacterota > UBA2968 > UBA8231 > UBA8231. Next base: position 30,123 of record RKRN01000289.1, on the reverse strand, counting down.
GACCGCCTTCGAAGCAGAAAGGCTGTTGGCCAAGCGGAGGACAGTTTGTACCATGGCTTTTGTTGCCGGGCGTTTCTCTTGCTCGATTTCTCTAAGAGTTGCAACAATGCTCGGATCGTCGATCTTTGTCTCTACAAGAATCTCGATATTCTTGGCACCCCCTCCTTCACCCATTCCTGCAAGGGTCACATTAGGTGAGCCAGCAAGACAACGGTTTCCGGCAATGTATATCTTGGCGTGTAGTCTTTCAACGAGGAAGAGACTGAAGTTGCCGCGTTCTTCGAGCACATCTAAGATTTCCGGATCGGATACCCCCGCTGCAACTTCCCGGGGAAGCCAACGGGTGATACACGTCAGATACGCTCCCACGGGAAGTGCCTGAAGAAGCAATTGCAACGCATCAACCTTTATGAACGGTGCAATGATCGAAACGTCTGCTTCTATATTCTCGAAAAGGGCACGAATACGGCCGCCCTGTGTGTCTCCATTATCACTCATAATTTTTATACTATATCTGTAGGATCGGTCGATCCATCATCTTCGTCGAAGAACTCTTCCGCGTATTTACCCCACTCCACACGCGCATTACGTACCAAACGCCTTTCTCTGTTTGCCTGCTCATCCTCATAGCGTGCCCACGAATAGATGAGAATGCGGAAAGCCGCGGCAGCCTTTGCGATCCGTTCCCGGATTTCATCCTCGGTCAATTCTTGGACATCAGGATGAAGAATCTCATAAAGATGTGAATAAACCGGATGATCCGTGTTAAGCGCAACTTGAAGAAGATTAGGTAGTGCTTCGACATCAAAGAAGGCTGGACTAGATTGCGATGATTGGATCCAACGCACTAAGTTTCCCGCTTTAATCGTCTCATCTATTTGTTGAAGGGCATCTTGTTTGTCTATATGATGTTTTACGACCAAGGATTCGACTTGTTTGTTCTTTTGCTCCTCCTGAGTTGTCGATTCACCGGCACGGTCAGATTCTCCTTTGTGGCCTTTTTCTATTCTATCCTTGACAGCGGCAGTAGCCTTTGCGTCAGCTTTCTGGTCTTCACTTTGCACATGGCGTGTGCTTCGGTGCTGCCGTGCTTCTCTGACATGAGATCTCATTATTCTTATCGCATTTTTGATCTGTCTATGAAGATCAAGAAGAGAAACGCGAGGGTCACCTTCTTCTTCCATTCGTCGTCGGACATCACCGAACGATTCTTCACCAGGTAAGGCCTCTCGTTTCCAGTCGAATCGAGCAAGCCGCTGGAAGGTCATCGTACCTTGTTTATTATTGGTGACACCGAATACTTCATCTAGAGCGGTTGGAAAGTCGACTTCCACTGTCCACCATCTCTCTCGCGGATCGTCGCCACTAACCCAAGAGTTGTCGAGCATAACTTCACGGTGCGATCTCATCAGGGACACGCCCATGTTCTGGTCAGCATGCTTTCCCCACGGAGTACTACCGGCATCCCATCCAGCATACTTTTCGGGCCAAGAAGCTTGAGGGTTAGAAGAATCGCGAACATGAGCACGGGCATAAGACGCCCTGATACGGACTGGGTACTCCTTACTGTTATACTTCACAGGAATCTTAAAAGGACTTCCTTCCAATTCTTTGAACATGGGCCCAAGACCAAAGTCTTCTGGACATAAGGTTCCACTCATCAGGTAAAGAGGATCATTCGGCTTCACCTCTACAATGTTATCCTCGTCAACTTCAAAGTTATCTCCTGTCTGCTGGATGGGTATACATTGAATGGTACGCTGAGGACCAATATCATTTCTTGGATCGTCAGAATGCAGCCGCTCCGATGGTTTAGCGAGAAAGCGCCGATAAATCCGACCTAGAAGTGCTTCCGTATGCTGGAATGTCGTCGATACTCGCTTCCATTCTACTCGATCAAGATCGCTCCATCTTACGAGAGTCCCAGAGTCACCAAATTCAGTACGGCTTGCATCACAATACACTCTAGGAATGCTTTGCAGTTTGGGTTCCGGGATCTCGTTTAACCCTCTACTCACATCGGCAATGGAAAGTCGAGTATGCAGAGCATTCGTAACACCTGACTGCCACGACCAAACATCCACTTGCGTTGCCTGCGACATTGACGAGTTGGGAAGCCCTACGCCGAAGCGTCCGATTCCCTCTCGATTCCGTCTCGTTCCATCGCCATAACGAAGGCTTCTCCGCAGAGTCTCTGCATCCATACCTCCACCATTGTCAAGAACAGCTAGATCTTTAAGTGCAAATCTGCCTGTGGTGCTATCTCGTTGAGTTACTCCAAAAACTTCTATTGACGTCGCCCCACTCTCGATTGAATTATCAATAAGTTCCGCAAGCGCGTGAGTAGTGGACATGTAGCCGCTATCCCGCAGTGCCTCAACGGCCCTTGGAGTATCTACGATCGAAAACATCAGTTGCTCTGCATTGCCATTCATTGCCATACATCCTCCCAGTTCAGAAAGGCTTCTGTGACATCGCCGAAACCTGGCAGATTTGGATCAACGACCGTCAAAATCTCGCAAGTTTCAGTACCGCCTGCCTTCGGCCCGCGAATCGCACGTCCGACCATTTGACTATATAGTACCAAAGATTGCGTCGGACGTGCTATAACTACCGCACTCGCCTTCGGCGCGTCGAACCCTGTAGTCAATACACCGAAGTTAACGAGAACGATTGGTTCTTCGTTATCCGACTTGAAAGTCCTAATGGCTTGTTGCCTCATACGTATCGGTGTTGCTCCTGTTACCGCATAGCTACGGACATCGCGAGCAGTGAGTATAGCTGTCAGCACTTGAGCGTGATCAACCGTCGCAGCAAAAACGATGACACGACGGTGACCTTTACTAAGGACCTCCATAATTCCTTTAAGTACTGCGGTCACATACTGTTCACTCATCGACAAGGAGGCCACAATATCTTCAGGTATCTCCAGCACACCAGAAATGCGCTCTAATTCTTCATCTCCGATATTAACGCCAGGTTTGGAAAGGAGAGTCCAAAAAATAGGCCGAGCAAGAAATCCATTGTCGATAAGATATTCGATAGGACTATTACTTGGAACATCAAGAGAAACCTTATTGCCGGAAAAGAATTCGGCTAGCCTACCATCCTCGTCAATGTCCGCCCATGTTCGCCCTGGTGTGGCAGTGAGTCCTAATAACGCACATCGGAAATCGAGGGTAAGTTCTTCGGCGATCTGCTTGTAGGTTTTGGCGATGCTTTGGTGAGCTTCATCAAAAACCACTAGCCGAACCCGTGAAGAGAGTCGCAAAGCCCAATCCGGTTCACTACGCGAAATTATAGACCAGCCCTTTGCTAGCCCGACAACGAGAAACCCGTCGGAGAAGCTGTTGAGATCCGGCATTTGATCGCCCCACATGGTTCCAATTTGTAGGGGCCTTGTTCCCAAGCGTGACCACGCCTCTTTGAATGCCAGCACCGCCTGTTCAAGTAATTCCTGCCCTGATGCTAGCCAGACCACGACCGACGGTTCGTATGTGCATAGCCAATCAGCCACTACGTGCATAGCTGTCCGAGTCTTGCCTACTCCGGTAGGCAGATGAAGAACCGCCCGACGTTCATCTTGAGCCAACAGTGGTTTTAGCCTCCGAACGACATTTCTCTGGTGCTCAAACAGGCCGTACTCAGGACTGATCGTATCCATTGATGGTACTGCCGGTGGTACAAGCCGATCCTCGATCAAACCGAAGAAATCGCGCATCCGTCCGACTTCTACTTCGGTCCAGTTATCTGCGTCAGCAGAGCAGATACTGCGTCCGACACGCCCTTCCAACTCGACGAGTTTCTCATCTGGGACAAGACTCAGGATAAGCCTTCGTCCCTGCGCGTCTCCGAGCAACATATCAATATCGACAAGCATTCTCGCAACACGCCTCAGATCATCACCGGATATGCGTCCGCCGAAAATCGTATCTAGCACCACTAAAACGCCAGGATCCAAGAATCGCCTAATATCTCGGTCCGAGAGTGCTCCAAAGAATTGGCTTACCGACAGGCCCGGTCCACCAAATATCGATCCTACCATTTCCATATTTTTTTAATTGAATATTCTAACCTAACTAGCATTAAAACACACCCCAACCAATACTCCCCCTACTTATCGTTAATCATCCCTCACAGCGCACACACCGTACACGCCTCTGTATCGTCCTCATCGTCCAGTGCCTCAGCGAGTGCTTCAACCAATGGGACGTTAGTCTTCTTCTTGCCGGCGCGGTCTATAGCAGCTTTGTGCCGTGCAAGAATCTCCTCGCGGCGCTTGAGCAGTTGGACGAGCGTCTCACCACCCGACCATGTATATTGGCGGCCCCGCATAGCCCGGTTGGAAAAGTCGGCGTCGCCGTCAACACCGGCGTCGCGCAGCACTTTTTGTTCGATAGCGACGGCACGCTCGTAAAGTTCGGGATGGCGCTCGGCGAGGCCAACCCATTCGGCTTTACGCTGGTAGAAGCAGAAGTAGCACCCAGAGCGAGTCCGCCACTCGTAGTATTCGGGGAGGCCAATGCCAGCATCGTCGAGAATGCGGAGGACGTCGTCGTGCGTCACGCCATCTTCGACAAAGGGAAAGCGAGTCTTGATGTTGGGCTTGGTGGAAATGTACCCCTTGCGGTTGGACTCGTCGGCGCGAATAGCGACATAGGAGATAACCAGTTCGTCGCCGACCCATTCCTCAATAGGCTTGATCTTCATATTTCTGGTACACCACCGCATCTGCGGAGACGGCAGCGCACCGCGGAACACCTCAAACCAGTGGTCAAAGCCGCGCGAGGCATTGAGCCTAGCTATCGGCTTGCCGAGTATGACCTCGAGCCGGGTCAAGTATTCGTAGGTCTCGGGCAGTTCGGCCCCGGTGTCGCAGAAAAAGTACTCCATGTTCGGAACTTCACGGCGCATGTACACAGCGAGGGCACTAGAGTCCTTGCCTCCTGAAATGCCGCAAATGTGGCGCGTGTTGTCAGCCATGCCGTCTCCTCTCTTCGATGGGCGCGTCTTGTGCAGACGCGGGTAAAAGCCGTTCGCCGAGCAACGCAAGAAGTGCTTGCTGAGCACGGACCGGGGTACCAGTAAGGTCGATGAAGGTCACAAGCACTTCGTCGAGAGCACTCGCATAGGCAACTCTCGCGTCGCGGTCAATGTTCACGAGGCGCACGTACTCAGTACCGTCGGCGCGAGTAACGGTCACCCGCAGGGCGTCGGCAACCCCGGCGGCGCGGCGGTCGGCGTGGAGGGCGACGAGCCGCTGGAAAGACGCCATTTGATAGGATAGCTCGGTGCAAAAACGGGCGCGGTCGGCGTCTGTCCACTCAGCGGGGGCTTTTTTGGCGACGACGGTTGCAATGGTCTGAATCCAATCAATATCGGAATCAATGCCATCGTTGGCGAGCGCGAGGACGAATGCACGCACCGCCGGATCGAGGGCCTCGCTAGGGAGCACAGCGGCTTGTTCCGCAACAGCGAGACGAGTGGTCTCTCCGCTAACAGAAAACAATTCATCAAGCAACTCATCCGCAAGACATTGGTAGGAGCTAGTCAATTCTGCGAGCGCATCGCCCACGGCGTCCGCATATTCGCTTGCTTTGCCGTAGGTCTTGGTTGCGGCCGGGACAGGGCGATAGCCGAGGGCTTTGGGCAGTGCGGCAAAGAGCAATTCGTCGGGTTCCACAGCAGCGGCGAGGGTCTCGCGGAGGGCGATAGCGGCGTCCGAAAGGTTGCGCGTACGCCGCGTGTAGTTGTCGAGCTGTCTTACCTGCGACACGAGTTCGCCGACGACCGCGAGGACATTGGAGACGCGGTGCTTGCGGAAGCGTGGGCGGACCTCTAGCCGGCCGGCGAGTGCTTCAATGACTTGGCGTCGCGCACCAGACGTATTGGCGAAATGCTTGATGTCGAAATGCTTGGGGTTGCGGACCATCCGCTCAGAGAGGTCGGTGGTGAGGAGCGGTCTAAACGTGCCGTGTTCGTAGATCGCAACTTCGTCGCTGTAGGCCAGCAACCCAACCGTGACGAACACGGGAATCACCCCGGTCCTCATCCCAATCGGCGGCGACAGCAAGACTGCGTAGAGGTTCGCAAGGTTAATTCGACGAGTACGGGCGCGGGCAAACTCGTATTCGAGCAGGTCCCATGCTGGCCGCAGCTTCCGATCTTTCGGTGAGCGGAAGATCATGAGCTCATTGCGCTGATCCCAACTGTGCATACCCGTCTCTTTGAGAAAAGCATGGTACATAGCCACTTCCGGGCCATATCCTTCGAGCTTGAGATCAACATGGTTGCCGAATTCGATCATCGCTTCGAGCAACATACGCCGAGCCTTGGCCCCTTGGGAGGTGACGACCGTGCGGTTGAGCATCTCGTTGCGTACGATAGCAGTCTTTGAGTAAGAGCGATCAGCGGCCGCTGAGAGCGCAGCACTGCCTCGTCCAGCCGGCAGATCGGTCAGTCCGTCGGGACCGAGCAGAACCCATCGGCAAACCTCGGCGTTGAACGTGGCTTCTATGGCATGACCTAGCGCGGCCTCAGCTTGGGCAAGTCGTTCGCCGAGTTCTCGCCGTGCAACCCAATCTTCCTTTACGCTATCGTGCTTGAAGACATCGGCAACGGCTGCAACCTCGCGGGCTGCCGCGTCGAGGGACGCGAGATCGTCGGGAATGGCCGCGACCACGGGCTTTGCATTCTCGCCAGCCTGTGCAAGGGTTGGCATGGCGTCTGGGGCGACCGTCAGCAGAACCTCCCCATCGTAGGGCGAGAACGGATCTAGCGGAGCAACCGGCTCGGTGCCGTCAACGTAGCGACGGGCAAACACGCGCAGAATGTCGTGTTCGGCACTGTGTCGAGCCGCGACCACAGGTTCGGGATCGTGAATAGCAGCGAGGATGTCCACGAGCGGTTGCTGCTGCACCTTAACGTGCGCTGACTCGATAAGCCCGCGAATGTCGACGTCCGTGCCGTGCCAGATGCGGAACTCGTCGGCAAAGTCGCGATACGTGACGATGCCGGCGTCTTGGAGGCTCGTTAAGGCCGTTGCCGCGCCGTTGTGAGCAATGCCGAGCACTTTGGCCGAGGCGCGGGCGGCTCCACCGGTGGACACGAGGTTGAGGATGGCTATTGACTTGGCCAGCCTCATCTGGCTCTTCGTCAAGCCTTGGGCGTCGCGCAGCCGGGTGGCGATCTCGGCCCAACGTTGCGAGTAGCCAACCGCGCCTGCTCTGCCGGCAACGAAGTAGTCATAGACGGCATCTAAGCCAAGCGACGGCAACGCGCCTCGAACCGGTAAGGAGGTAGAAGATAAAAAAGAAGCGGCGGTAGCTGAGTCAGCTCCGGTCAAGAAAGAGAAGAGGGTGCGCTCGTGTTGTCCGTAGCGGCTACAAAGTTCTGGGAGTACTAGGGCAGCTAGTGGGTGCAGCGGATAACACGCCTTGACCACAGCGGTAGTGGCTAGGTCGGCAACTCCGAGGGTACGCATCGCTTTAGCTTGGGTCTCGGCCCATCGTCTGATGCGCGGTTGCAGGCTGTCGTCAATCGCAAACACCGTTCCGATTAGCGCACGGGTCTGAGCGGCGGACTCGATGTACGCGACATCTTCAAATCGGCCTTGGACCTTCGCCCACTCTCGCCGCCGTGGGCCGTCGGTACCAGCGAGATAATCCTCAAAGGACAGATGTTGCAACGTGAGCGCGAAGATCGGCAGGCCGGCTCCTTGACCGGCTTCGGCGAGTTGTTGCAGTAGATAGGGATCGGCATTCGAGCCATCGTTGATCGCTTCGAGACTTTTGCCAAATTCGTCGATGATGAGCAGTAGCGGGGCATCTTCGGCCAAGCAGCGGGCCACTTCGAGCAGGTCCGCCGGTGAGGGACCGACTCGTCGCAGGTCACTGGATGTGGCATCGGCGATTGCAGTTTTGAGCGTTTTAGCCGCTCGGAATCTGCGCGTCGAGGGGATGGTTCCATAGGCCCGGATGACGGCGGACTGAAGCGCTCGCAGGACAGTGTGATGCAGCGGCTCGCGGCTCGCGGTTACTACGGCGCGATGAAATCCTCGATCATCGGTTCCGCGGGCTTGATGTGCGCGGGAGAGGAGATTAGCTATGGCCGGCGATGTCCCTTCAATGAGTTCGGTCGCAGCGGCTCGCGTGGTACCGCGCTCGCCAAATGCGGCGTCAATAAGCAGGGCGAGCGATGACTTGCCCGAACCATAGGGGCCGGTCAGCGACCAAGCTCCGCCCGCAGTGCCATTCGCAGCAGTTGCAGCGATTCGCTCCACTACATCAAGAGCTCGGGCGGTGACCACATAGCCATCCAGTGGTTCGCGCCGCGAAATGTCGCGCTCTAGGCTAGCCGAGCGAGCGAATCGCCTCACAACGGCAATGTAGTCTGCTAGCACTGCCATTAGCTTAATCCCACGATAGCGGCCCTTTTCTCTATGTCGAACAACTCGAGTTGATCGCTTTCGTGCCCTGTGCCGCCCTCGGTCGCCGATGTAATGTCGTAATAGGACGAAAGTACCTCGTTGGCTACAGCCGCAGGGTCGCCGGACCAAGATAACTGAGGCGCACCGGTCGGCGAGGCAAGTCTCAGCGCACCAATGGTCGCCGATGTCTGTTGAAGCGCAACGAACAAATCTTCTTCCGCCAGCTTGAAGGCATGGCCCGGTGCCCCAGGTTCGTGCGCTAGGCGGCTGAGGGTAGCGGTGTTCCCCCCGGTTTCAGTGCGAGCGAGGTAGTCGAGCACGGCATAGCTCACAATCTCCGGCGGCAGCGTTGGCTTGGCTCCGAGGACGAATCGGTAGCTACCGGTGGCTTGGGATCGTCTGACCAAGCCCAACTCGCGCAAGGGACAATCGAGGCGATCGTCGATGCTGTTCCCCGATCGTTTTGAGCGCTCGGCCGGTGCATAGGTCCGCAATAGGGCATTGATGTCCTTCCGCACCGATGAAGGATGCGGCTTCGCCCAATCTCCCACCGAGTCCAGTCCCACGGCAACGGCGTGGTCAAGCGCGTCGTCGGTAAACTCGACCGGATGGAACTCATTGAATGCGATCCACCACACCGGCAGAAGCGACGGCGGTGCCAATAGCCGCCAGTGAAGCAGCCAAAGCGTACCCGGATCCTCCATGTATGGATCCCATCCGGCCTCGCCGAACAGCGCGTGCCCAAACTTCGTCGGAACTAGCCCCGGCCTTTGCCGATCCTCGACGATCAGCTTGGCGGCAAGGCCCCAAAACCGAATGGCCCGGACCATGTTCTTGCCAACCCCAATCGAGACCGGGGCATCTACGCGGGTAAATATCTGAGGGTCGCGCTTTGTCACGGCGTACGCTTTACGAAACCAGCCATAACGGGGATGGAACGTCTCGTGCCGAGCAAAAGTCGGCTTGGCCGCCTCAACCAATCGCATTACGCTTCTCTTTCGTTCATAGCCCGCACGTACTCGACTGCGGCAACGGTTTTCTGAGCTGCAACCTCGATTTCCTCCGCCGTGGTAAACCGGCCCAAGCTAAACCGCACAGACTCAAAGGCGGCTTCCCTCGACAGCCCCATGGCCAGTAGGACCGCAGAGGGCTCAATCGCCCCGGCACTACACGCACTACCGGTCGAGACGGCTACTGGATCCATATTGGCGACTACGGCCTCGGCGTCGGCCCCTGCAAAGCGGATGTTTGCGGTGTTGGGGAGGCGGCAGTCAATATCTCCGTTTTCCGCGACCCCGGGTAGGCGGCACTTCAACTCAGCGACGAAGTAGTCGCGGAGAGGGTGGATCCGATCCGCCTCCTGTACGCGTTCCTCAACGGCAATCGCGGCGGCGGCCCCAAAACCAACGATACCGGCCACGTTCAGCGACCCAGAGCGGAAGCCCCTCTCGTGGCCTCCGCCGTGAATGATGGGGCGTAGCCGCCCGCTAGACTTGGCGGCGATGAGAGCACCGACGCCACCGGGACCACAGATCTTGTGGCTGCTAAGTGACACCAAATCAGCGTCTAGGTCAGTCATATCGAAAGGGAGTCGGCCCGCGTATTGGGTTGCATCGCAGTGAAACAGCGCACCGGCAATATGTGCTCGCTCGGCGATCTCCGCTACCGGATTGAGTACTCCGGTCTCGCTATTGGCGGCCATAACCGATACGAGCAGAACATCGTCGCCGAGCAGAGCCTCAAGCACGTCGAGATCAACGGCCCCGCCACGGGTCACTGGGATCGCATGGACTTGGGCGAGTGCCTGATCGCCCAACCATCGAGCCGTCTCCCGGACCGAGGCGTGTTCCACTGAAGATACGAGAATCCGACCCCGATCCGCCGGCCGGGCAGCAACGATTCCGCTAAGAGCGAGATTATTGGCTTCAGTGGCCCCAGCCGTGAAAACGACGTGTGTCGGCCGGCCCCCGACGAGTGACGCGACATGTACCCGTGCGTCTTCGACCGCAGCAGCTTGCCGCCGACCAAACCGATGCGTAGATGAGGCGTTGCCGCACCACTCGGCGAGAGCGGGCCACATGGCTTCACCTACGCGAGGGTCAAGTGGCGAAGAACCGTTATAATCTAGGTAAACTTCGATTGCCACCCCTCTTGCTTCGCCGCGAGATCGAGCAGTTTGCGGCATCTACATTGCCTGCTTCTCTCGCGTCCATCCAGCAAAAGGAAATGTCGGCAATCATCCCTTGAAGAGCAATAAGGGCACTCAATCCCCTATCCGCCCCCCAATCCCCAAACGCCAAGTGCGACCCGGAGCCGGTTCAAAGAAACGCCCGCCAAAGGCGTTGGGAACCACCGAGCCGTTGTACTGGGCATCAAACAGGTTATCGACCGCGACAAAAACCCGCGCGGCGCGATAGTCGATCCCCAAGCGCACATCCACCCGCGAGTACGCGCGATTGAAAAACGCACTGCCGGGCGGCGGACCGTTGAAGTCATTGGCCCAGTAGCGGCCGACTCGCTCTAATTCGACCTCGGTAAACAGACCCGGCGGCATCTCGTAGCTCAGCGCGGCAAAGAGCCGATGACGAGGGACGCCCGGCACTTGGTTACCTGCCAGCTGAATCCGTTCGCCGCTGGCCTCGACCTCATAGTCCGCAAACACATAGTCGCCAAAAGTGTACGCGAGGGTGGTCCGCAGCCCGGCCCAAGGCGTCGTTGCCAGCGAAAGCTCCAACCCGCGATTGCGCGCTCGGCCAGCGTTGCGGAAGTAAATTTCCTCGCTGTCTTCGCGCTCAACCTGAAAGGGAATCAGCGCGTCGGCGACTTGGAGTTGGTACAGGACCCACTCCAGGTCGACCCAGCGCACCCGCTGCCGCCACCCCGTCTCCAACCCGAGAATGCGCTCCGGCCCCAACGCCGGGTTGAAGCCGCCCTCGCCGCTGGGTCGGTTGCCCAACTCCGAAGTCGTAGGAGTCTGAAACGCCGTAGCAACATGCGCGTACCAGCGCACCCGCGGTCCCCAGCGATACACCACCCCCACCATCGGACTGAACTGGCTCATGGCACGCACTCCCGAACCCTGGCTATCGGCCGTAAAGAAATCGTCGACGGCAAAGCGATAGCGGTCGTAGCGGCCGCCGATGGTCGCCGTTAGCGCAGTGCCTAGATCGCGCTCCAGCGAGACAAACGGCCCCAAACTCCACACCTGTTCCTCTTGCTGTACCTGCGCCGCACCGTATTGCACCAACTCAAAGACGCGCTCGTCAGCCACGCGGACGCCCTCGGGCAAACCCTCGTTGGCGAACTCGCGGCGGTCGTCGCGCTGGAAGTCGAAGTCGAGGCCGGTTATAAGGCGCGTACCGGCCCAAGCAAATTCGTGCTCGGTGCGCACCCCGCCGGCGCGGCGGTCCAACTCGACAATGCGGCCTGGGATGGGGTTTTTGAGCGCACGACCCACGCCGTACAAGACGAGGCTCGAGGCCCGGTGGTGCAGCGCGGGCAGCGGGCGATATTCGAGCCGGATGCCGGCTTGGCCTTGGCGCACCTGCTTGGCGGCCCCTTGCCCGACCACAAATCCGCGCACACTGCGCGGGCGGTCGCGCGCCGTTTCCGCGTCGAGCGAACTCGGATTGAATAAGTAGGGCGCATCGTATAAATGCAGCAGGAGCGTCAACTCCGTATGGGCGGTAAGCGCGCGGCCAACGCGGGCGTTGAGGCTGCGGGCCCGGGCGTCGGCGTGGTCGCGGTAGCCCTCGCTGCGCAGGTCGTACAAGCTGGCGAACAGATGCGTATTATCCGTTCGTCCCGCAAGGCTCGTCTGTGCGCGGAACAGGCCGTTGCTGCCGGCAATCAAGCGCGGTTCCACGCGCCAAGCAGCCGCGGCTGGTGCTTGGGTGTGCGCTGCGAGGACGCCGCCGCCCGCATTGCCGTACAGTGAAGAACTGGGGCCGCGCAGAACCTCGAGGCGGCCGGTCGCCCCCAAGTTGAGGTTGTTGAGCTGGCTCTGGCCATCGGGCATAGTCAGGGGGATGCCGTCGAGCAAGACCTTGAGCCCGCGGACGCCAAAGGCCGCCCGCGCCCCTAGACCGCGCATGCTGAGCCGGTCGCCTTGGGAGAGGTTGTGGCGGTTGGCGACAAACAGCCCAGGCACCGGACGCAGCGACTCGGCTAGTGAGAGCCCGGGCCGGGCGCGCCCGACATCCGCGATTACGGCCGTGGCCAGCGGCAGATCAAACCCCTCGCGGGGCGCACGCGTCGCCGTGACTTCGGTGGGGGGCATCTGGTAGCGGGGCGCAGGATCGTCGGCGCGAGCAGTTGCGGCGAGCAGGATTAGCACTAGGCACTTTTTCATGGCATTATTAAAGAACACCACGAAGGAATACAGACGCAAACCGAGAGTTAGGACCAAGCCATGAGCATGGGAATCGCCCTAGTACTCTTGCTGGGCGGATGCTTTGCGGCCGCAGACAGACCAAGCGGCGCAGTAGAAGCCCTCCGCAGCGAGGTGGAGTTTGTCGAGGACGCCGGGTTGGAGGGCAGCGTGTCGATCGACAGTTTGGCTTGGTGGCCGTTTTTGCCAGAGCCGGGGTTCGGGGAAACAGCGGAATCCGAGGGTACTTTTGCGGCCGTGTTTCGCAATGTCGGCCAAGCCGCCGTGTGGGTGCGCTACGACTTGCGGTTTTTCGATCAAGAGGAATTTCTAATTGACGCGTTTATACCGCTTGGCCAGCCGGTCGTCCTCAACGCTGGACAAACGCGCCGCGTGGAAGGGGATTTTCAAATTCGCACCGACGATCCACGCGATTTTGGGCGACTCGCCCTGATGAGGCTGGTGGCGCGTATTAGGCACCCCGAGGAGTAGGAAGCCATCAAAACGCCACAAAGCCCCCGCACACGGGAATGCACTGGCCGGTGACGTAATCTGAGAGGTCGGACGCCAAAAACTCCACCACCTTAGCGCAGTCCGCGGGCGTGCCCAAACGGCGCAGGGGAATCTGCGGTTCTAAGTGCCGGCGCGATTCCTCGCTGTTGCGGCCTTGGGCCACGGCGCGAGAAGACAAAATTAGGCCCGGGGCGATGCAGTTGACACAGATGCCGTAAGGCCCTAGCTCGGCGGCGAGCACGCGGGTGTAGTGGACAATGCCGGCCTTGGCCACCTTATAGGGCATCCCGCCGCCGTCGCGCCCGCTCCACAGGCCCGCTTGCGAGGCCACGTTAATGATTTTGCCGAACTGAGCCTCCTTCATCGCTGTGCTGACCGCTTGACAACAGTGGATGGTGGCGGTGAGGTTGATGTCCATGATGTAGCGGTAGTGGGCTTCCCCAGCCAAGGACGCGGCTTGTTCCTCGTGCGAGCGCAAGTTGCCGCCGGCATTGTTGACGAGTATGTCGATGCGGCCAAAAGTATCGAGCGCTGCGGCGACCAAGGCATCTACAGCTTGGCGGTCGGCGACATCCACGGCTCGACTCAAGGCGCGGCGACCGAGATTGACGACTTCGGCTTCTACGGTCTCGGCTGTGAGTTCTTCGCCGTATTCGCGGGCGGCCTGCAGGTCTATATCGGCGATGACAACATCCGCGCCCAAGTGGGCCAGATGGAGGACGTAAGCGCGACCTAAGCCGCGCCCACCCCCCGTGATGAGAGCTACCTTGCCTTCGAGCGACATCGAAAATCTCCTTTTTCGGATAATTAGGGCATGGCGTTGGTCGTCGGCAATCTGCGAGGAACCAAGAGAATCCGGGAACACTTGCATGGCAAGCGGAGCGTTTGGCAGATTAGGTACTGACCCTCATCAGAAAGAGATCGCATGGAAGAGCAAATCGGCGCAATTATTGAACAGGGGCCAGCCGACTGGCAGATCGCACAGCAGGACGAGTGTGGGCAAGGAAGGATTGAGCTAGCGGGCCGGTGGAAGTTCGAGACGCCCGGACAAGTGGAAGTGCGCTTGGTGTGGGAAGATACCGGGGTGGCGGTTGCGGCCCGTTTGGACTGGCAAGCGGTGCAAACAGAGGAGGATGGTACTTGGAAAGGGGTGTTGGAGCACATACCCGCCGGCGGGCTTTACCGGCTGGAGACGCGGTTGCGGACAGCGGACAACCCGGCCGGGGAATGGTCGCCGCACGGGGATATGCGGCACTTTTTGGGCGTAGGCGATTTGTGGGTGATTGCCGGGCAGAGCAATTCAGCGGGGTACGGGCGCGGGCCGTACGAGGATCCAGTGGAACTGGGCGTACACCTGTTCAGGAACAGCGGGCAATGGGCACTGGCGACACATCCGATGAACGAATCGACCGATACCCAACACGTGGTGAATCGAGAAGCCGCCAACCCAGGGCACTCGCCCTACTTGCAATTTGGCCGCACGCTTAAAAGAGTGCTCGCGCACCCAGTGGGTTTGGTGCAAACGGCCTTGGGAGGCTCTCCGCTCACTCGCTGGACTGGCGCGGCAGACTTGTTCGACAATATGGTGCAGTGCGTGGAGAAGGTAGGGGGCAAGGTCCGGGGGATTGTGTGGTACCAAGGGGAAAGCGATGCGGGAACGGACGCGGACGCAACCGGTTATGCGCAGCGGTTCCAACAAGCAGTCGCCGCTTGGCGAAAGGCCCTGGCCGACGCCGAGTTGCCGGTGCTCACCGTGCAGCTAAACCGCGTGTACCAACCTGCCGACCCGGAGGCCGATCGGCGCTGGAGTCAAGTGCGCGAGGCGCAGCGGCAAGTGGCGCGGCAAGTACCGGGCATAGGCGTGGTCCCCGCACTCGATTTGCCGCTTGCGGACCTGATCCACACCAGTCCCGCCGGCAACATGCTCTTGGGCGAGCGGTTGGCGCAGGCGGCTTTGGGGCTGGTCTATGGCCGAGTAGTAGCTTGGCAGGCCCCGGATCTGGTGGCGGCCCGGCAACGGGGAGCCCGTGTCGAATTGGAGTTTACTGCCGTCGAGAGCCGGATGGACAGCATCGACTTGGAGGCCAATAGCTTCCGGGTTGAGGATGCAGCCGGCGAGGTGCCGATTACAGCAGTGATCTACCCCCAAGACCACCGCGTCGAGTTGGTCTTAGAGCGGCCCTTGCAAGGGGCGGCAAGGGTCCACGGCGGCTACGGCAAGGCCCCGGCAACCGTGCCAGCGGATATGGAGCGATTCTTGCCCATGTTGGGCTTCTGGGGCGTGGAGATTGGCTGACGATTATGGTACGCGCAAGCATCTTATCGGTTGTCATGCTGTTGGCAAACAGCAGCGCTGGGGCACCGGCGAACCTAGTCGGTTCTTGGGAGGGCTGCCAGAGCGAGTTCGGCACCTTCGTGGAGCACTTCTATATCGAGTTCAATAGCGATGGGGGCTTCCGCCGCGTCGCACTCAGAGACGATCCCCAGCGACCGGTGGCAGCAAACCAAGGCCAGTACGAAGCCGCCGACAAAGTTGTAACTCTGCGCTATACCGCGAATGTCGGCGGAGTGCTGGGCAAGCAAAGCGAGGCCGTGCCTTTCCGGTTAGAAAACGACACCCTGTATTGGGGAACTGAACCCGCAATCGCCTTGGCGCGAGCACAGGAACTAGGCGACGAACTGTTGGGGGCCTGGGGCATCGTCCATTTTGCCGATGGGACGCTGGCTGGGCACGTGGTCTTCCGGGCGGATGGGACCTATGAACTGGAGTTAGGCGGCGTCGGGCACAGCGGGGTGTGGTCGCGGGTGGGATCGGGCGTAGTCCACTGGCCGACCGCGGCCGATGACGCCGGGGTCATTGGCTTGCCAGCCGTGTGGACTCACGTCCGCATCAGCGGCGACCAGCTCTTCTACGACATCGCCTGTAGTTTCACCATTGAGGCCGTGCGGTTGGCCACGTCCGTGGCCGAGGTGTCTTGGGGAGCGATTAAGCGCCGTCTCGCAGGCCCGCCAAAATAGCCGTGGCCAACTCCATAGTAGCTAGGGCCTCGTCCAAGTCCGCAGCCGGTGGGCCGATGGGCCGGCCGGCCTTGATGCAGTCGAAGAAGTGGGCCGCCTGAGCTAGGGTGCTGTCCGTACCGTCCTTTTGCAAGTGCTTGCGCTCGCCGTCGCAGACCAACTCACAGGTGGAAATACCCTCTAAATAGGCCGAGATGTCGCGGCCGTGGATTTCGTAGCGCTCTAGGCGGGCGTCAGTGGTGTAGTTGGCGCAAAGTTGGGCGACACAGTCGTTTTCAAAGACGACCAACGCGGCGTGGACATCCTTGTAGGCCGAGGTACGCCGGACGAAGCTTTTGACTTCGGCGACCGGTGCTCCCCCCAAGTGGCGCACCAGATCAATCGCGTGGATCGGGCTTTCGAGCAGCATGTTGTCCATGACGATTTCGGGAAAGCGGCCAGCGGCGATAAAACGGCTCATGCTCTTGTGGAACTCGCCGACTAGCTGGTAGATCGGGCCGCGAGCCGCAATCGCCTGGCGCACTTGCAAGATCAGCGGATCAAAACGGCGATTCCAGCCGACCATGCCGCGGGCGCCGCTGGCCTCGGCGGCCTCTTTAAGGGCGCGGGTCTGGTCCAAGCTCATGCCCGGCGGCTTCTCCAGCAGCGTGTCAATGCCTCGCTTTAGGCACGGCAGGGCCGCTTCGGCGTTGAGATGAGCCGGGGTTGCGACGATCGCGGCGGTCAATTCTTCGGCGTTGAGCATGGCCGCGACATCGGCATAGCGGTGCTCGACGCCCCACTCGTCGCCGACCTGTTTGCGGTTTGCCGCAACGGGATCGCAGACGGCAACCAACTCGACGTCTGCCAGCGCGTGCAAGGCGCGGACGTGGCCGCGACCGCGACCACCGCAACCAATTAATCCGACCGGTATATTCGCCATGCCAGATCCCTTTCGCAAAAAGTAAAACGGGTTACATCATTTGACGTAACCCGTTGTTTTTAATGGCGCACCCACAGGGACTCGAACCCCGAACCTTCTGATCCGTAGTCAGGTGCTCTATCCAATTGAGCTATGGGTGCATAGCAAAATGTAGAGCTATAAAATAGACGCCGCCCCCACTATCGTCAAGGCACGAGCCCCTCAGAGGGAGGCCGTTGCCATCAGCCCCTTAGACGAGCGGCCTTTCGCTTCATGTACGAAGATCACAGATTGCGCAGTACCTACAGTCTTCTCGATATGTTTTTCTACGACCTCAATGTCCTTAATCGTACCCTCTATTGGCATAGCCTTTCTCTTCTCAAACTCCTCTTGAGTTGGCACTATCATCTTGGGAGGATCGAGAATTGTACTCCATATAATGTCATCCCTGCTTTTAGGCTTAGGTCTGCTCTTAGGAACAGGGATTTCTGCCGCAAATTCTATCATGGCCTCAATGTAGTCATCGAATGCTGTATCGAGATTGAGCATGGCCTCTGCTTGGGTTGTACCGTCCGTTTTGCACCCAGGCAGTTCATGGATCCACGCAACCCAATAGGAAGAGCCGTCGTCTTCATGCATTCTTTCCGATCGACGCGAGTACGGCAACGCTCGATAGTCTTTCAGTGTCTGTTTCATGGCGAAATCTCCTCTGAGTGTAATTGCTCCAGAAACCACCGCATCGGCCAGAAGGCCATATCTCAGATACATGATTGATCCCTAGTGAATTGATGTTAAGTTTCTGACAGACCACTTATTAGAACGATAAAATTTTGCATCTCCGCCGGCCCGTGGTAATTTTCACCGCCTAAAGCGTGATTCAGACGGGGCCGCTACCGCCTCTCAGACAGCACCTCCAAGTACTTATAGCCCGACCCGGTGTTGAAGAGCACTACGCGCTCGTCCGCGGCCACGAGTCCCTGCTCCTTGAGCTTGATTAGGGCCGCGAGCGTGGCCCCGCCCTCGGGCGCGGGGAAAATGCCCGCGTGCGCCGCCATGCCGTGCGAATGCGCGATTAGCTCCTCGTCGCTGACGGCCATGGCGGTGCCACCGCTTTCCCGCAGCACCTGCAACATCAGAAAGTCGCCGACCGCGCTGGGGACGCGCAGGCCCGCGGCCACAGTGTGCGCGTCTTCCCATGCTTGGGCGGATTCAGCGCCGCGAGCAAAGGCCCGCACAATCGGCGCACAGCCCGCGGCTTGCACCGAGATCATCCGCGGCCGGTGCTGGCCAATCAAGCCGAGTTGCTCCAGCTCGGCGAATGCCTTCCACATCCCAATCAGCCCCGTGCCCCCGCCAGTGGGGTAAATCACCACGTCGGGTAGGGACCAATCCATCTGCTCGGCCAACTCGTAGCCCAAGGTCTTTTTGCCCTCAATGCGGTACGGCTCCTTCAGGGTCGATACCTCGAACCACCCCTCGGCTTCCTTGCGCTTGCCGACGATGCGACCGCAATCGCTGATTAGCCCGTCGACCAGCTCGACCTCAGCACCGCAAGACCGGCACTCGGCGACAAAGGCCAGCGGCGTATCGCGAGGCATAAAGACAATCGCCGGCAGGCCACAGGCCGCCGCGTAGGCCGCCAGCGCACCACCGGCATTGCCCGCCGTGGGGATAGCCAGCTTTTTCGCGCCACGCCTGCGGGCGCAAGTGACGGCCGCCGAGAGGCCGCGGGCCTTAAAAGAGCCGGTGGGGTTGGGCGATTCGTCCTTGATGTAGAGGTGGGCAAAGCCCGCCCAACGGCCCAAGCGGTCGGCGCGGTGTAGTGGGGTCCAGCCTTCGCCGAGGGAGACGATTTCCGCTGGCGTGCGGATAGGCATGACTTCCCGGTAGCGCCACATCGTCGACGGGCGGGTGCTGAGCGCGGCCCGGGTCAAGGTGTGTCCGGCCCGGTTGAGGTCGTAGCGGGCGAGGAGGGGCGCACCGACCTCCGACAGATTCTGCAACACGTCGGCGTCGTAGCGCACGCCCAAACGGGAACATTCTAGATGCGTCATGAACACGAGGCGGCGTACAATCCTTTCGCAAGTATGTGGGCCTCGACCGCTTCGGGTACCATGTAGCGGATGGGCCGGCCAGCGGCCCGGCGCGCCCTAATCTCGGTCGAGGACAACTCAAGGAGCGGAGTATTTATAAAATGCAGGCGCGCCAGCAGCTTGGGGTCGCTACCCGCCACCTCGCCGGGACGCGCCCCTACCACCACTGTACACTGAGCCAAAATGCCCTCGAGATCGTGCCAAGCTGCAAGCTGGGCGATGTTGTCCGCGCCGATGATGAAAAACAGCGCGGCAAGGGGATGAAGCTGGTGCAGCCGGCGCAGGGTTTCGACGGTATAGGACTTACCCGGGCGATCTAGCTCCAAGCGCGAGGCTGCAAAATCAGCGCAGTCAGCCACGGCTAGTTCGACCATAGCCCAGCGCTGCTCGGCCGGCGCATACGCACCCTGCTTGAGCGGCTGATCGGCTGCGGGAATGAAGAGTACTTTGTCGAGGGGGATTTGCTCTAAGGCGAAGCGGGCCAAGAGCAGATGGCCGTGGTGGATGGGGTCAAAGCTGCCGCCGATGACGCCGATGCGCCGCATCTTTAGCCCGGCGATTGGCTCAGCCCGGACAGGTGCTCTTGTACGCCCTCGACCAGTTCCGGATCGCCGCTGTCTTGCAGCACTTCCTTCCAATAGTGCACCGCTAGCTCCACATCGCCTTGCTCATGGGCGATTTCGCCCATGCGGAAAAGCGTGGTGTAATACCACTCGCCGACATCCGGGTACTCGCGCAACACTTCCTCGTAGGTCATTTTGGCCGCGTCGAGATGGCCCTGTTTGTGGTACAGGCGGCCACTTAGGTACTGCTTTTGCGCTAGGCGGCTCCGGCACTCGACGATGCGCTGACGCGCTTGGTCGGCCAAGGGCGCGTCGGGCTGGTCCTCAATAAAGTTGCGGAAAGCCGTCAGAGCCTCAAAAGTCTCCTTTTGGTCTAGCTCCGGGCGGCGCAATTGCTTGAAGTACGACTCGCCTACTTTGAACTGCGCCTCAACCGCCCACTCGCTAGACGGGTAAATATCGACGATGCGCTGATATTCAAAGGCGGCGTTGACCCAATCGCGGTTGCAAAAGTGCGCTTCGGCGAGGAGAAACTGCGCCTCGGCCACCCGGCGCGAGCCGGGAAAGTTGCTGACTAAGCGCTTGAAGTGTTCGGCGGCCTCTAGGCAGCGGTTTTTCTCCATGGCCTTTTGGCCTTCTTCAAAGTAGTAATCCGCGCCTTGGAGTTTTTCTGGCGGCGTACTGGCACAGGCGGCGACGCACAGGGCGAGCAGGAAAGCGAGGTATTTCATGGCTAGCGATTAGAAAAAAACAAATAGATAAGCCCACCGAGCACGGTGGAGACGATCACAGGTTCGACGAACTTGCTCCACGTTTGTTCCTCTAACTCGGTCTTGGCGAACTTGAACTGGTCGTGCTGGAGTAGATCTAGCTGCTTTTTGGGAATCTGATCGCGCTGCATGCGCGTGATCTCGTCCTGCCAGTGGACCACATCGTCGCGCTCGTCGGTCAGGCGCAGGGCGAGGGTCACCCGGCCTTGGCGGCTGACTTTGCTGCCGCGCAGGCCCGAGTACGCGGAGACGCCGAGGTCGAGCACTCGGTAGGACAGACGCATACTCGCCGGTTGGGTCGCGGTCGAATCCAAGGTCACGCTAAAGCCGCGCAGCAGCAGCCGATTGGCCAGCAGATGTTCGACCATCCAATTGGCGTCGTGCTTGCTCTGCGCCTCGACCAATAAGGGGGCCGACGCAGCGTCAGCCGGCATTTCAATGCGCGCCAAACTCTCATCGACGGCACTCGTCACGGTCTTGACCAGCAAGTCCATATTGGTGGGAAAAGGAATGGCAGCTGACGCGGTGGCGCAGAGCATCAGCGCGGCCAAAAGACGATGACAAATTCGCAGCAAAATCGTTCTCATCAACCGCCGAGGTGTTTTATCTGTTCGCGGGCTGTGGGCGCGTATTCGCTGTCTGGATACTCATTGACCAGCTTGCGCAAGGTCGCAAGCGCCCGGTCGCGCTCGTTCAAAGCGAGATGACAGCGGGCGATTTTTAGCTGGGAGTCGTCGGCTTTATCCGTGTTGCCGAAGGCAAAGACCTTGGTGAATTCGATCAGTGCCTGCTGGTATTGGCGCAACCCGTAATAGCACTCGCCTTTCCAATACTGGGCGTTATCGGACCATTCGCTCATGGGTGCTTCCTGCAGCAAGCGGTCAAACTCGGCCAAGGCGCGGTGGTATTGTTTGTGGCGATAGTAGTAGAGCGCACCTTGGTACATGTTGAACGCATCGCTTTTGCCGCCAGCGGCCGGCACGGCGGCCGCGGAGCGCGGGGGCTGAGCACGACGCGGCAAAGAATCCAGGCGCGCACTTAGGACGCGACTCTGGCTTTGGAGGGCTTTGAGTGCCCGGCGCAACTGGGCGTTGGATTCCTCTAGCTGGCGCACGCGCTCGGCCATGGTTTGCTCGCGCTCGTACGCGGCCGCAACAGCGCGCTCGAGGGACTGAAATACTTCGCTCGATTCCCACTCTTCCCACTGGACGGAGGGTGGTTCGGCAGGCGGCGGCACCGGCGGCGCCGCGCAAGCCCCAAGGACCAAGACCAACACCCAGGCGCTTTTCACGCTTTTCATCGCATTTTTAATTGGAAACACAAATGAACCATCTTTGACGAAATATAGCATAATCCCCCTCCCAAACCAAATCTCGTCACGCGCTGGATAGTGCCTTGACGCGCTCGATTAATTGGGTGGTGGAAAGGTCGGGCCACAGCGGCAGGACGCGCACTTGGCCCCCGTGCGCTTCGACATGTTGGCGGCCGACGATAGCGGCCGGGGCGTAATCGCCCCCCTTGACCAAGACATCGGGCGCGAGCACGGCCACCAGGCTCTCGACGCTCTCGCCTGAAAAGATACACACATGCGAAACGCATTCTAAGGCCGCCAGCACGGCAGCGCGGTCGTCTTGCGGGCACAAGGGCCGGCCCGGTCCCTTGAGGGCACGGACTCCGTCGTCGTCGTTTAACCCCACTGCGAGACAGGTGCCCAAAGCGCGTGCCGCACGCAGGTACTCGACGTGGCCGCGGTGCAATAGGTCAAAGCATCCATTGGTAAAGACGAAGAGCTGCCGCGCTTTTTTTGCTTGACTACGGACGGCGAGCAACTGGTCGCACGTAATGATCTTGGCGGGACCAATTAGGGAAGACTGCATGACAAAAAAGAAGCAATCAGCCCGTCCCTACCAGGACGGCAAAGAGAGGGGACTGAGCACTAAAATGGGGTGGATGACGGGAGTTGAACCCGCGCCCTCCAGGGCCACAACCTGGCGCTCTAACCAACTGAGCTACACCCACCACAGGTCTTGCGGACTGTATGGCGTGCCCAGTAGGACTCGAACCTACGACCGTCTGCTTAGAAGGCAGATGCTCTATCCAAACTGAGCTATGGGCACATTGCCAAAGCGGCTGCGAAGTATTCAAAAAAATTAGGGGCTATTGCGCTCAAAGTCAACGCACCCGCCGGCTAGGCCGGGCCCCAACCGCCTACTCGACCGGGACCGCGCCGCCGTGCCAAGGAAAGGCGTAGCTGGGATCGTTTACAAACCGTCTCAGGCCGCAGGCTAGGCGCACAGACGTCATCGGCGGCAAGGTCACAGCGAAGTGCTTGCCGCCGACCTGAAGGGTATGCGCGGCCGCGGTCTTGACTGAACGCACGCGCGTATTGGGGTTGAGGTCGTCGCTGCTGTAGTCCGTCCCGGTAAACTCCACTTCGGTGAAGGAATGCTCGCCGAAGGCACCAGCCTGGACGATGAGGTTGCGGCACGCGCTGTGGCTCGTGTTCACTAGCTGGATTCCACATCCATGGGCGGAGAGATCATCGACGAGGGCGGCCACATCCGGCGGCAGGCCGGGGCGGACGGCGTCGGCGTCGAAGTAACGCACAGTCGCACGCAGCAGGCCCCCGTTGTAGAGTTGACCGGGGCAACCCATGGTCGTCTGCACGAGGCCCTTGACGATCACGGGATTCGGCGGCCAAGCGTTGTCTGCGATGATCTGCTGGACGGTGCGGGTGTCGCGCCTCATACCCTCTAAGAAATCGGCGACCTGTTGGTAGTCGGCCTGCAAACATTGCACCGGCCAGTCCAAGTTCTTGCCGTCGTAATACTGGAAACGGGCAAATTCGGTGCGGGCACCGCCGCGGTCGCCGATGGGCGGGAGCTCGTTCCAGTCGGTGCCGCCGCCGTCTCGCACCCGGGCGACAAGCTCGTAGTCGCCCGGTGACATGGATTCGTGCCACAGATTGACCAGATGGGTGGGGCCGCCGCGGATGGTGAACTCGGCATAGCCGGTCCAGCCGTCGGGTCCGTGGCTTTTCGGCACCACCAACTCGCCGTGCTCAATTTTGCCGCGGTCGAGGAGGGCGACGATCTGCGAGCGCAGCACTTCGAGGTAGCCGTCGTCGCCGCTGAGCAGATAGGCGCACTGGGCCCCGACGATGAGACCGAGAAAGAGGCGGTCGGCGGCACTCTCGCTGCTGCTCCAGCCGTGCAATCCCCCCCACCACTGGCCATCGCGGTGTTCGCCGATCTTGCCGGTGGGACCGACGTTGTCGGGAATGACCCCGTCGTTTTCGCGGATGCGCTCTATCCAGCCGCCGACGTAGTCGAGGACCCACTGCTTGTATTTCTCGTCGCCGGTGTAGAGGTAGGCGTTGGTCACCAACGCCGTGGCGCAGAGATTGCTCGGTTCGTCGCCCTGCAGTGCCATCTCGTCGAAAAGGTCGAGGATTCCCTCGCGTCGAGCTTCGTCCTCGTACCACCGCGGCTCGAGCTTTTTGACCTTCGGGTAGAGAAAGTGAGGCGTCAGCGGCTCGGTGCTCGGGTTGTCTTGGAGCGCGTTGCGATGGCCAAAATCGCCCAGCGAGCCGCGGTCGAGCCAGTGGCGCACCAAATGGACGTGATCCGAGATGCCCCCTCCTCGGTGGACAATGCCTTTGTGCTGGCGCACGGACGTCAGCGGGCCGGCCCCGCCGTGGAGGGGCGAGCGGAAGACGCCGTGCTTGGTATCGAAGTTGGGCGCGTTGGGGTCCTCACCGATGTACATGGCGGCGAATTTGCGGGCGCGCTCGCGGTTGGACGGATGGGTCGGATCGGCGACGCCGAAGTCGTAGAGCATCTGATTGCCCTCGCCCATGTGGAACCAGTCGGCGTTGAAGGGTACGCTGAGATTCCAGTACTCGTTGCACAACTGCGGCATGTACATGGGATGCCTAGGCTCGTCGTCGGTCAGCTTGCGCTCTTCGCTATAGAGCCAAGTGATCGCATCCCATTCCCGCTTGGCGATGTGGAGGAAGCGCTCGGGGCCGCCCAAGGCGTAGAACATGGCGCGCATGGAGCGGCTTTCGTAGGCGTCGTCCACGTCGAAGAAATGGTACACCCGGCCGTCGGAGCGGGCATAGCCCTCGGTGGCGACGTCGCCGGCGGTTTCCAAGATGCTGAACAGGCGACGCTGCAGCAGGGCCCACTCGGGCGGGGGGGAGATGTCGGTACTAACGATGGTCGGTAGGGTAGCCATTGCTCGCCTTTCCTCTATTGGATGGAGAGGGAATGGGATGCTGCCGCCGTACCAGGGGACAGCGCAACTCGGCAGTGCTGCAAATTTCGGGTTGTGCGGCTTCGTCGCGGTCCGAGTGCGACAGCTATTATAGGTCGAATCCCTTCGGGCAGAAAGCCGGTCGGACATCTTGCCCGGCCCGCCAAACGGCGCACGGACTGAGCTGCGGCAGCCCGGACAGGCTCGTCTGGGAAACTCAGAAATTAGGTTTTCCGGCTGGTTTTTAGTATAATTCGCTACAATTGTGCTACCCGCGGCGAAACCCTTGTTGGCAGTACAACCCGGAGAACCGGCTGATGCTCACCAACCGCTTGGCCTGCAGGCGGCTAGGCTGCCACGCTCACCACGTCTTTTGCCCCTCGTCCCGCTCCCTGCTCGCCGCTCGTCTCGCTCGTATTGCGCGCCAGACCGCCATCAAATCCCTCCCCGTTCTCTTGGTCTTGCTCGGCTGTGCGCCCGACGAGGTGGTCCTCGCCAAGATAGCAGATTCCGCGATAACAGAGGCCGAGTTGGCGCAATTCGTCGCCCGGTTGCCCAAACATCTGCGTAGCGCCGAGCCGGGCATTGAGGCAGACCGCGAATACCTCGAGTCCATGATAGACCAAGAGTTGCTCCTGCTCGAAGCCAAGAGCCGGGGGCTGGACACGACCGCAGCACTAGGCCAGCAAATGGAGGATGTCGTGCGGCGACGCTTGGCCGCCCGCTACCAGCGCGAGGTGATCGCGTCGAAGATCGACATCGGCCCCAAGGAAATCGAACGCGCCTTCCACGACATGGGCTTCCACCGGGAGCGCCTGCTGCACCGCGTCGTCGTAGGCGGAAGCCAACAGGACGCGCAGGTCGTGCTCAATCAGCTAGCGGCCGGAAGCGAGTTCGCCGACCTAGCAAGAGCGCATGCCGCCAACGATGCCAAGGCCGATTCGAACGGCGCGATCGGCTGGATTGGCTTGACCCAGCTCAAGCACTTCCTGATTCCGCAGCGCGAGTTCCTCGCGCTCCCGGTCGACAAACCGGTGCTGCTGCGCCTCTCGCCCGGGGCCTATCAGATCATCCGGTTCGCAGCAGACCGGGAGGCCCAGCTCCAAACCTACCAAGAGGAGATTGTCAAACTACTTCACCGGGAGCAGTGGTGGCGCCGCACCGAAGAGGAGGTCGAACTCCTCAGCCGAGCACACAGGGTCCAGTTTCATGCCGAAGGGGTGCAGGCGTTGATCCAACGCGTCGAAAAACGCCAGAGCGAGCTGTCGGCCGAACAAGCGCGGCAACCCCTTTTTACCTTTGCCGACGGAAGCGTTATTACAGCGGCCAACTTCTTGACCCGGCTGCGAAAACTGGGCCGGACCCCGGCTGTACAAGACAGTGCGCGGATCGTCGCCATGGCCGAGCAAGAGCTCCTTCATCCCTATCTCTTCAGCCTCGCGGCGCGCGAACGGGGATGGCACGAGGAGGCCGGCTTTATCGACTGGCGATCCCACACCTACACCGGCCTGTTGCTGGACCGTCTGATGCAGCTTGAGGTGGAGGACCACCTTTCTCTGGCGGAAGCCGACCTGCGGGCCTACTACCAAGCCAACCGCGACCGTTTCCGCACGGCCGAAACGGTCCGCATCGCGGAAGTACACGTGCCGGACGAGGCCACCGCCAAGCAGTTGCGCGACGAAATAGAGCGGGGAGCGGAGTTTGCCGCAATTCTTCAGCGTGCCGGCGTGGCTTCGCACGGCATCCATAAAAGGGGCGGCGAGATGATCTTACAGCCCCACCTCACGGGCGGTTTTCCAGAACTGGTCGAGGCGGCATTCGCCGCGCAAGAGGGCGAGTTAGTCGGTCCGGTTTACCTCGAGAAACCGAATAGTTATGCCATCTTCCGGGTCCTCCAGCGGCAGCAGAGCCGCATCAAATCCTTTGCAGAGGCCCGCAAGCCGGTCGAGTACGCGGTGCGTTTACAGCAGCGAGACACCCTAATCTCCGGCTTCTTCCGGGCGCTGCGGAATCAATACGCGGACCGCATCGTCATCTTCGCCGACCGCTTGGAGCAGCGGCACCAAGGTCAGTAGCCCAGCTTCTTCATCAGCGAGGGAGCCAGTTGATGAATCTGCACGGCAATACAGTTGCGGGGCTCGTCGTTCTAGGGCTGCTGAGCATCAGCCTCCTACCAGCGGCCGGGCAGCAGGACTACGGCTCGCGACTGGGCTGGCGCCAAGGCGACGAGTATAGCTACGCCCCCCAAGGGCCGGGGGTGATGCTCAACGCCATTGACCCGGCCATGCGCAAATGGTACGTGCCCCAAGAGCTCTATCTAGACTACCGCTGGAACCAGT
The DNA here is from genome assembly GCA_007571365.1 of Candidatus Latescibacterota bacterium. Lineage (GTDB taxonomy): Bacteria > Latescibacterota > UBA2968 > UBA8231 > UBA8231. The sequence goes on along the minus strand of RKRN01000289.1, from coordinate 2,872 downwards.
GGGAGTACACCAATTATGCGCGGGATCACTACCAGCGCTACATCGACACCTCGCTGGAGGGCGAATACTTCTACGACATCTACGGCAATTTCCTCCCCCGCGGCTGGTTGATCTACAACAATTCGCAGACCACGCCGGGGCAGTTCGGCAATTCGCTGTTCAAATCCAACCGCTTCAGGGACTGGTTCTCCGGCGTGGTCGTCGCCCACGACCAGAAGGGTCAGTACCATTTCTCGCTGACTGTGAGCAATCAGCTACACACAACCCTGACGCCCATGGTTTTCTCCAAGCCGCGCTTCGACGGGCTACAGTTCGACCTAGCCACAGACCGCGTTGAGGCCTCGCTGCTCTATTCCCGCATAAGCAATCCCGGGGCCAGCAGCACCCTCAACCGAGAATCCTTGAGCACCAACAACACGAGCTTGATCGGTGGGCGGCTGACCGGGGAGATCGGCGATTATGCCAAGGTGGGGGTACACGCGGTCAACGCCCATCAATCCAACACGCTGCGCGACAAGACGAGTTGGAACCCGTTAGCCGGCGAGCTGACTGTGGCGCAGAACAAACCCATCAGCTTCATCCAGCTCGTCCTGCGCGACGACTCGCCCGAGGACGGGGAGGGGGGCGCGGCGTACTTTCCGGCCGGCTCAGACATCTTCATCACCTATCAGGACGGCACCCGCGAGCGGGGCAGAGAGATCGGCTTCCTGCCGATCGTGGAGGGCGGGATTGTCCGGCAGGGCTTCATCGCTGCTGATGGCCCGGAGGAGGTCCGGCTGCTCTACGACTTCGACAGTCCCGGTTTTCTCGACCAAGCAACGTTTACCAAGGCCGAGATCGTCGCGGTGGAGTTCCGGCTCCAGCTAGGCAACGACTACCAAGTCTGGGTGACCTCCGATCAGCAGACCGACTTCGACGGCCAGCCGGTCCTGCTGCTGGTGGCGCAGGCCGAGGGCAACGTCCGCGATATCACCAATCTGCGCACGGTGCAGTTCCACTACGGGTTGCCCACCGCAACCCATATCACCGGAGGTACGCTCGAGATCCGCGCCCCGTTCGGCTTCGACTTCTACGGCGAGTACGACCGTAGCTGGACCTACCGCAAATACCCCAACGCGGCCGAGGAAACGCACTCCGCGGCCTCCGGCATCAAAGGCGCGGCGAGCGCGCCGGCTTGGATGGTGAACGTTTCCCAGCGCCGGGCATCGTGGTTTTTCTTCGGCGAAGCCTACAGCATGGACCCGTTCTACAACACGCGCGCCTTCCTCACCTCCGGCGTCGGCGAGATCGACTACGGCGATACCCGCCGCAGCGGGTTTGAACTCGTTGAGGACAACGACGACCACGACCGCATCCCGGATACGGTGCGGGCCGATTGGCTAGAAGGCGACAAGGAGGTCTTCCCGGGCTGGGACCAGAACAACGACTTCGTACCTGATTTCAACCAGAACGACAACCGGGTACGCGTCAATGCCATCCCCGACTACGAGGAAGCCTTTCTGCGCTTTGGCGTGGACCGCCCCCAGTTCCTTTTCGGCGTCGATATGAACCACAACTTCTGGGTCGATCAGTACGAGAACGACGAAGCCCCGGACTTCCCGTATCGCAAGGATCACGAGGGGTTCAACCTCTATGCCGGGACCACTATTGTCCCGGGCGTGAAGGTAATCGCGGGCGTCCTGCGGGAGGCGTTGATCTCGCGGGACCAAAGAAATCACAGCAACTACGCCTTGCTGACTATCGATTCGGATACGCCCCGTTTCGGTCGGCTGCGCACCTACTGGATGACCCAATGGGTCCAAGACGATATCCCCGATCCTCTGTTGCAGTGGGCGCCCGACAACTCCCTGCGCGGCGGGGAGCTCATCCGAATCGAAGACCCGCTCCTAGCGCAGGATACCTATATCAACCAACTCTTCGTCGGCCACTCCCTGCAAACAGGCCCTTGGCTGGTCGTCAACAAGGTCCGCCACGTCCTCTACCACCAGCGGATGCCCGACGAGCGCCGGCAGACCCTCGGCCTTGCTAACAAGGACTACTTCTTCGGTTTGGCCAACAAGGCGAGCTACCGTCGCTGGGTCGGGCCTTTCCTCTTGGAACCGCGGTGGAAGAGCGAGTACATCCGCCAGACCCGCGGCCTGTTCGACGCCGACAAGCGATCGAGCCTCACCGAGATGGTCGCGGCCTTGGCCGAGACTCCGGTCTTGAGTGCATCCAAGCTCCAGACCGGAGTCGAGTATTTGTACTTCAATGATCTGGACGATGACCAGCGGGATTTCGCCGCCCTGACCGTGGCAATACAGTTCACCACCGATTCCACCTACCTGGGTTACGGTCTGCGCTCGCTGCTGGGGGTTTCGGTCGAACACCGGGACTTCAAGCAGCGCAAGTCGCGGACGACCAATCAGTTTTTCATTACGATCTACGCCGGTCTAGACTGAGAGTAGAGATGCCCATGCGGGACAGCGGCTACAGGGCCGTCGGCGCGGCGGCCGCCATCTTTGCACTCGCCTTGTCAACGCGGTGGCTCTACGTCCACCAGACTGGCGACCACCCCCTGCGGGATATTCCCATCGGCCCCAGCATCGCCCATGTCGAGCGAGCGGCCGGCGCGGCGGCCGGTTTCGCGTCGCTGTACGACGCCGTCCTCCGGGGAGTCGGCGGGGACTACGGGCTCGTCCGGGGAGTCCAAGTCGCACTGGGGGCCGTCAACTGCGTCCTCGCTTGGGCGTTGGCGCGAGCCGCCGGCTCTCGTGGGGTAGCCATCGCCGCCGGCTTGGCCGCTGCGCTGTACAGTCCGGCGCTCTACTTCGCCGGCGAGCTTTTGCCGCCGGTTTTGGCTACGTGTCTGGTGCTGCTCAGTCTGCTCGCC
>RKRN01000035.1 GCA_007571365.1 Candidatus Latescibacterota bacterium | reverse complement strand
CGCGGTGGGGCAACTGGGACTATCGTCGCGCCGCATTCGAGCGCATGGCGCAGCGCTTGGGCGGCGTGGCTGAAGAGCGGTTTGCCGAGGTGTTTGCGGAAGCGAGCCGCGGCGGTTAGTCTCCGCTATCGGAGGCTAATTAGGGCGAAATTTGCTCAAGTGTGTGTTTTCTGCGATTTGATTTAAATTTTGCAAGGTGAAAACCTTGCCCCGCGTAGCCAGTAACAGCTTTCTCATATCTTCGCGGCGAATTTTGAAGCCGCGTCCGGCGATACAAGCAACCACCTCCAATTTAGGCTGATCGGCAGCGAGTCGTTCAATACGAGTTATTTTGTCGCGGGCCGAACCGTCGTCTTCGGCGAGCTTGGCCTCAATGACGACTTGTGGATTGTACTCGTCAGGGACGATAAAGTCTGGAGCCAGCGCGAAGTTAGGCAGGCGTTCGGCACGTCCGGTTTTGCGGAAACTAATGCCGGCACGAGCGAGTACGGCTTCAATTGCGTTTTCGACGAGATCGCCAACTAGCTCGCTAACTGAATCCCGGTGACTGGCAAAAGGCCGTCCCAAGAAGCGTTCATAGAGCAACATAGCATACGGAACGCCCAGAGTAGCAAGACGTTGTACGCCCGTTAGGGGCCACAAAGGGCGACCCTTCATTGAGAATCTGGCAGGCCGCAACGATTAAGGCGTTGATGCGTTGCGCCGTCACACCGCCATCCTGTGCGATCGGCGTTTCCGGCTGTATGCGAATTTGGCGATCGAGAGTACGCACCGCATTTTGCGGAATCTCCACGGCCGTTTTTTGCGTGGCGTAGTAAGCCCATTCCGGCGGCGTGAAACCTAACATGCAGCGGAGGACAATACAGGCCATTGGGATCTCAAATACGGCCGGTATAACAGTTGCCGGAGTCACTGCTCGGAAGTTGTTGGTAGCCTGTTTCAGGGCTTCGTATCCACGTGCAAAAGTTGCGTATTCGACGAAACCGACTCCTCGAGGCATGACTAGGAACTCTGAGTCCAAACTGGCAAACACCGCATCTATATAAACGTCGAGGTTGGCCTGTACTCCAGCAAAGTTGTCCTCAAAAGCAAACTTCATCTTGCTTTTTCTCGGCGCACCTATGAGCGACAAATAGAGGGCCGACAGCAGCGGATAACGCGGGTTTTTTAGCGGCAAGGATTTCGCGTATCTGGTCGGGATCGCCGAACTGGGCGACGGCCGCAGCAAAGCGGTCTAGTTTTTCTAGCGTGGGCCTTTCAGTATCCCATCCGCGTCGTAGGTTCCAGATGGCCATTCGGGTCAAGTGCCCAAAAATAAGGCAACGAATATCCCCAGGTGTCGGCCCATATTCGGCGGCGCGGAGTTGGTCGCAGTCTTCAGCTACGATGGTCACGAGTTGTTCGAGCGTCTCAAAGAGCCAATGGCGTGGGATCTTGCCTGTTGCCCGACATACAAAAACAGTATCGACGATGGATGAGTTTGTGCCATGAATGTGGATGGAACCGGCCATTTCCGCCGGGCACGGAAGGGAGGCCGAACAAGTAAGGCCGGCGTCGAGGATAGCGACGCCAGCCGCATAATACGCTTCTAGCTTGTTGTGGTGATAGGTGAAAACGAGAGGCGCACCGGGTTTTAGAGCAACGGTCACCCGTTTATAGACCTCGGAAAGACCGGCGGCAAATTGGACGAGGCCCCGCTCTTGGGTTGCGTTGCCGGTCAGTTCGAGCGGCGAGCGGGTGGAAGCACGGTGGAAGCCCTCTGCTTGGTCGCCGATGAGGCGGCGCAGCCACACATAACAGAAGTCCATCAGTTCACCGTACTGGACGTTGCCGAGATAAGGTGGATCGGTGAATACAGCGTCGAGCGTATTCGGGCTCAGCTCTTCAGTGGTGGCACTGGTGCAACGAATAGTCATTTTGCGATCGCGTACGCCCATTCTTTGTGTGCCGATCCACTCGCCCTTGACCAGCACGACGTGTTTGCGGGTGCCGTTGCGACAAACCTCGAAAGGCTCATCGCAGTAGCGTTTGGCCTTTGCGTACTTGGCGGCAATGTTATACCAACCGCCAGAGCCGATGTTCGCTCCCTTGCCGTTTTTGATCCCAAACAAATTGGACTCGCACTGTATTAAGTTGACTGGAAACCCATGTACGGAGAAGATGTCGAGGGATTTGAGGGCCCGCGTATTGTAACGGCAGAGCATGTTCTGATAACGCAGCAGATCGGAAATATTAGTCGCCAAGGCACAGCGGATGCGGTGGTCGTTCACCTTGGCCACGAGGCGACAACTCAGCTCCAGGCCGAGGAGCTGACGTGGGTTGAACATCTGGCGATACTGAGTATAACCCCAGCGGCGCAAGCGGTTCGTTTCGTCGCCAGGGAGAATTTCTTGAGTAGGCGCAAACTGCACCGTTAGACGGCTCCACTGTTTTTCGGCCTCTTGGATGCGAGTCAGGTCCTTGCTGTCCGGTTTTTTGAAAAATCGACCTTTATGTCCGGCCTTACGGACGGGGTTGTAGTATTCGATGGCAAATAAGCGGTGCTGGGGCGGGCCAGCCTCCCCGCGTGGATACTTGTTGACGCAACCACAGTGCGAGCAAGCGCAGCGGCTACGACTGGCCGGGCCTCGTTGGCGGAGCGTAGCACCACAGTGATGGCAGTGTCCTGGACTTTTTCGGTCGGCTACTTCGTTTAGCTCTCCGCAATGGGCGCAGACGAAAACGTTTTTCGGGTGGCGGGCGTCTTCGGAGAGTAGATAGCCGGGAAAAAGATCGAACTGTTCGCCACATGCCGTGCAGTTGAGTACCTTGACCCAGAGGAAGTATTTTACGGGCACGTCCTCGTCGCCGTAAAGGGGGCAGTCGGTGTGGTAGAAAGGGCCGAGCGTAGCGTGAAGTGCCCCGATCAACTCGTTGACAGTGCGCTCGTATCGGGACAGGTTGAGATGTTCGATTTCTTCGCGGACAACCCACCACGCCATGGGGTTGATGTCAAAACCGGTGACATCGCAGCCGACGCGGTTGGCCTCTATGAGCGGCGTACCGCCGCCCATGAACGGATCAGCCACGTGACGGCCGGGAAAGTCGTTGGCTGTAAAGAACAGGTCCGCGAGGGGGGCGTCGCCAAACTCGGCTATGGTTAGAGCGCGAAAAAGCGTCCCCGGCCGCCGGGCGAACCACTTATGTACGGCGATGATGGGGCGATAGTGCTGCTGGATTTGCTTTTCTCGTAGTGCTAGGTCCGCAACTAGCGGGATGTTGAAGCGGGTCTCAATAGTCATGCCGAGCACCAAAACTGAAGCAAGGTAAGGGGTTGCACAAAAACGTACCGGTTCGTCAGTACCAAAGCAAGAACAGGTTTTGCTTAAATCCGCTGTGCGACTGGCTGGAGCAGGTGGCGCGGTGGGGCAACTGGGACTATCGTCGCGCCGCATTCGAGCGCATGGCGCAGCGCTTGGGCGGCGTGGCTGAA
>RKRN01000128.1 GCA_007571365.1 Candidatus Latescibacterota bacterium | reverse complement strand
AGTGCGAGTTGGCAAGGATATAAAGCCGATGTCTGGCCATTCCAAATGGAGTACAATCAAGCGCAAAAAAGGGGCCAACGACGCCAAGCGCGGCAAGATCTTTACGAAGTTGATCCGCGAAATTTCAGTGGCGGCCCGCAGCGGGGGTGATGAAGGGGCCAATCCAAGTCTGCGTGCGGCAGTCCAGAATGCCAAAGCGGCCAACATGCCCGCGGCAACCATTGAGCGCGCCATACGCCGAGGCACTGGTGACGAGCCAGGGGCGATATACGAGGAGGGGCTTTTTGAAGGCTATGGACCCGGCGGGGTGGCCATCATCGTCGAAACCCTATCGGACAACCGCAACCGCACGGTTTCGGAAATCCGCCACGTATTTACTAAATACAACGGCAATCTCGCAGAGAGTGGGGCGGTAGCTTGGATGTTTGAACACAAGGGCGTTATCGAAGTGGACAAAGCCAATGTCTCCGAAGACGACCTCCTATTGGCAGTTGTAGATGCGGGGGGTGAGGATATCCAAGACGGTGACCAAGTCCACGAAGTAACGACTCCGGTTGCCGACTTGGAGTTGGTTAAAAAGGCCTTGGAGGACAACGGCATCGTCTTCGCCCAGGCGGCGTTGGCTTGGATGCCCAAACGCGAAAACATGCTTGAAGTACAAGGCGAAGAAGCCGAGAAAATCATCTGCCTCCTAGAAGCCTTGGAGGATCTAGACGACGTACAGAAGGTTTTTTCCAGTTTTGATCTCCGAGAAGACGAACTCGAAAAACTCATGGCTCAGGCCTAGTGGGTCTTCGCTTTGCTTGTTCTTGGAATAGATCCCAGCAGTACGAGCACGGGCTACGGCTTCGTCGAATATAGCAAGCGCAAAGTACGCTATGTTGACTGCGGTTGTATTCGCCCTAAGGAAGATGCGTTTGAGGATCGGCTGGTTTTCATATTCGATGAGATGACGCGGATCATCGGCGAATACGCTCCAGACGAGGGCGCGATCGAGACTACGTTCTTCGGCAAGGACGCCACCGCCGCGGCCAAGCTGGGCCAAGCGAGAGGTGTCCTGCTCATCGCCATGCGCAAAGCCGGCTTGTCCATTGCCCACTATGAGCCGACGATGATTAAAAGATCGGTGATCGGGAATGGCCAAGCGACCAAGCAACAGGTCCAGTTTATGGTGGCTCGTAGGTTAGGTCTAGAGGAAGTGCCAAAGCCCCTAGATGCATCAGATGCCTTGGCCATCGCGCTATGTCACACCCAGCAGTTCGGCCGGGTTTTATGCGAGGGTCGGGGACAGCGCAAGCCTGAGATAGAGGCTTTGCTCAGCCGCATGGTGCGGCGTTAGGTATATCCGTGATAACACACCTGCGCGGAACACTTCTGTCCAAATCACCTACCCATGCCGTCGTCGATGTCGGGGGCGTGGGTTATGGCTTAGCCATATCCCTGATTACTTTCGACCAACTGCCCCCAGCCTCCGAGGCGGTCCATTTGTCCACCTATCTCTACGTGCGCGAAGATCGCATGGAACTTTTCGGCTTTGCCGACGAGGAAGAGCGGGAGGTCTTCGAGTTGCTGATCGGAGTTTCGGGCATTGGCCCTCATTCGGCGTTGACCGTGCTGTCGGGCATGACCTTGCGCGATTTACAGGAGGCCATCTTGCAAGAGCGCGCAACCGAACTGACGGCGATCAAGGGAATCGGTCGCAAGACCGCAGAACGCTTGGTGCTCGACTTGAAGGACAAGGTTCGCTTGAGTGCCTCAGTGGCAAGCGGAGCGGCTTTAGATGCCAACCTTGGCGCGAGCGAGGAGGCAGCAAAGGCCCTGATGACGTTGGGATACACAGCACCTGCCGCGCGCCAAGCGGTGGGCAAGGCTGTCGAAAAGCACGGCACCGATCTGAGTGTGCAACAGCTAATCAAACTGGCCCTCAAGGGGCGCTGAAGACTCGGCTATGGACCATCGACCCATAGATCCTAGTGGCGGAGACGACCTTCAGTTCGACAATACACTGCGTCCGCAGTCCTTGGCCGAGATGCTGGGGCAAGAGAAGACCAAGCAGCAACTCGGTATCGCCATTGAAGCCGCCCGGCAGCGCGGCGAAGCCATGGATCACGTGCTGCTGTACGGTCCGCCCGGTCTAGGCAAGACGACGCTTTCGTATGTGATTGCCAAAGAACTAGGCGTTGAAATCTATCCCACGTCCGGGCCTTTGCTTGAGCGTCCGAGCGACTTAGCTGGTATGCTCACGACCATGGAGGCGCGCGACGTGCTCTTCATCGACGAGATCCACCGCGTCAACCGCGTGGTTGAGGAATACCTGTATTCGGCGATGGAGGATTTCAAAATTGACATCATCATCGACCAAGGTCCGGCGGCCCGTTCAGTCAGCGTACCGTTGGAGCCTTTTACCTTGATCGGGGCCACGACGCGCCAAGGCTTGTTGACTTCGCCGATGCGCGCGCGCTTTGGACTCAATGCCCATCTTGACTACTACTCGGTCGCCGAACTCGCCGCGATCGTCAAGCGCGACGCTCGCCTGCTGAATTTATCGGTCTCAGAGTCGGGCGCGATGGAAATTGCCCGTCGCTCTCGCGGTACGGCGCGGATTGCCAAGCGCTGGCTGCGCCGTGCGCGCGACTTTGCCCAAGTGGCAGGCGAAGGCAAAATCGATGCCGAGGTGGTGCAAAAGGCTCTCGTCATCCAAGATGTCGATGAGATGGGGCTCGATAAGATGGATATCAAGTTACTGCGAGCGATTATTGAAAAGTTCAACGGCGGTCCGGTCGGCCTAAGCAATCTGGCAGCCACAATCGGCGAGGAAGCCGAGACAATTGAGGAAGTAATCGAGCCTTATTTGATCAAGGAAGGGTTTATCAAGCGCACCCCCAAGGGCCGCGTGGCTATGCCGCGAGCTTGGGAGCGCCTCGGCCTCGAGCTCGCGCCAAGTCCCGGCGAGCAATTGGAACTGCTGTGAGTGTGCATGGCTGCGATATGATTCTGGCATTGGACACGGCCACCCCGGTCGGCAGCGTAGCACTCTGCACGGCAGCAGGAACCGTCGTCAGCCGCTATTTCGACGTGGGATTGCAGCATTCACAGCGGCTCTTCAGCGAGGTGGAGGCAGCACTGGGGGTCGCAGATATGGATGTCGAGGGAGTGCGGGCCGTAGCCGTCGCGATTGGGCCTGGGTCGTTTACTGGCTTGCGGATTGGCCTGAGCGCAGCTAAGGGCTTGTGTTTGGCTGCGGGTAAGGATTTAGTGACCGTTTCAACGCTGGAAGCACTCGCTGCTCGTCTGCCCTTTGCCCGCCTGCCCGTCTGTCCGGTCCTCGACGCGCGCAAGCGCGAAGTCTATGCCGCGCTCTACGACACGGCGACCGGCGTGCCGCTCGAACTGGCACCACCCCGGGCCATCGCGCCAGCACAGTTGGCTCAAGAGCGAGCCGAAGTGCCGACGATTTTCACTGGGGACGGAGCCACGGCCTATCGCGAACTATTGGCGGACAACCCAGCCGCGCAATTTGCCCCCCTGCACTGCGCCCGTCCCGACGCCGGAACTATTGGCTGGCTGGCACTATCCAAGCTGGAGAAAGGCCAAACTGCGGACTTGGCCTCAGCGGAACCCGATTACTTGCGCTCGCCTGATGCTCGTCCCCTAGCGCGGGCATGAGCGGCGAGAGTCGCTTCGTTCCGTTAGGGCCGATTCACCTACATCGCTTGATGGAGATTGAGCGGGGCTCTTTCGCCAATCCGTGGAGCGAGGCCGATTTTTATTTTTTGCTTACCGATAGAGATGCCCTGTGTTTGGGGTTTTTGCACGGCGGCGAATTGATCGGCTATGCGCTGGGTTATTTCGCTGACCGCGATTTTCACCTCGCCAATCTCGCGGTGGATCCGGCATATCGGAACCGGGGTTGGGGTGGGCAGTTGTTGGGGCGGATGTTGTGCGTGGCCGCAGAACAGGGCGCTAGCTGCTGTGCGCTTGAAGTGCGCTCGGCAAATCGAGCCGCGCGAGCACTCTACCGCAAGGCGGGGTTCCGGGTCGTAGGGCGGCAGGCGGCGTACTACAGCGATCCTCCGGACGACGCTGTCTTAATGGAATGCAACATAGAGATTTTGTAGTTTATTTATTATACTCTAACCCTTTGACTACACTTATAACAGCAGAAGAGGGACGCGATGGCTGAAGTAATTCTGAAGAATGTTCGCAAAGTGTACGACAAAGACGTGGTGGCGGTGGACGACGCCAATATCGAGATCAAGGACAAGGAATTCGTAGTGCTCGTCGGCCCCTCGGGCTGCGGCAAGTCCACGACGTTGCGGATGATCGCCGGGCTTGAGGAAATCACCGCCGGCGAGATTTCGATCGATGGGACGATCGTCAACGACGTGCCCCCTAAGGACCGCGACATCGCCATGGTCTTCCAGAATTACGCACTCTATCCGCACATGAGCGTCTATCAAAACATGGCTTTTGGGCTTAAGCTGCGGAAATATCCCAAAGACGAGATTGAAGCGCGTGTGCAAGAAGCAGCCGACATACTCGGCATCCAAGACCTGCTAGAGCGCAAGCCCAAGGCGCTTTCGGGCGGTCAGCGTCAACGCGTGGCGGTGGGGCGCGCCATCGTCCGCAAGCCCAAGGTGTTTCTCTTTGACGAGCCACTCTCCAACCTCGACGCCAAGCTGAGGGTGCAGATGCGCACCGAGATCAGCAAGTTGCATACTCGCCTAGGGGCCACCATGGTGTACGTGACGCACGACCAAGTTGAGGCCATGACCATGGGAGACCGCATCGTGGTCATGCGCGATGGCCTCGTTCAGCAGATCGACAAGCCCCTCCATCTCTACAACAAACCCGTCAACCAGTTCGTCGCCGGCTTCATCGGCAGCCCCTCCATGAACTTCATCCGCGGTACGCTGGCCTCCAACGGCAGCGGTCTAGTCTTCGACGAAGGCTATGTGCAGCTGTCCTTGCCCGCCGACCACGGCGACCAGCTAGGCAGCTACGTGGGGCAGGAAGTGACGCTGGGCATCCGCCCGGAAGACATCCACGACCCGGATACTATTGGCCGCAATGTCGAGACCGTCGAAATGGCGGCCAAGGTCGAAGTGGTCGAACCGATGGGCAACGAGGTCTTTCTCAATCTGACCACTGGCAAGACCGCCTTTGTCGCCCGCGTTGATCCGCTACACATGCCGCAAGTCGACCAAACGGTACGGTTGGCTGTCGAGATCGACAAAGCCCACTTTTTTGCTCTGGACAACCAAGAGAGCCTGTTGCAGAGATAAGGATTGGCTTGGACAGCACGGGTGGCACCTCGCACTCCGGGGAGTTTCGCGATCTGGCCCGTCGAGATCGGGCTGGGGCTGTGGCCGCAGCGTGGCTTGAATCGGGCCGCATCCCCCATGCGGTTCTCATCTGCGGGGCCGAGGGAACCGGTAAACGACGCTTCGCGCTCGCGTGGGCGCAGGCTCTGTTGTGCATAGACAGCGGCCCTGCCGCCTGCAGTCGTTGCCCGAGCTGTCGCAAGGTTGCTTCGTTCATACATCCCGACCTCCACACCGCATTGCCACTACCGCCTCGCCGAGGCAAGCAGCGGCTTGCGCTGGCGGACTTGCGCGGGTCCGTGGTGGAGTACGTTCACGGCGCAGGCGCAGCTATCCCCGGCAACGCCAATATCGCAGTGGAGCACCTGCGTCAGTTACAAAGGGAGTTGGCGTTTGCGCCGACGGAATCCCAGCGCAAAGTTGGCCTGATCTTCGCCGCCGAGCGAATGCACCCGGCAGGTGCCAATTCGCTGCTCAAGCTCTTGGAAGAGCCGCCATCCCGGGCTGTCGTCGCGCTGGTTTCGGCTGCACCAGAGCGCCTTTTGCCCACTGTGCTCTCGCGCTGCCAGCGCATGATTTTGAGTCCCTTAGACGCAGCGACCTTGCGGGCCCAGCTCGAACAAGAGGGCGTAGCCGGCGAGCGTTTGGAGTTGGCTGTACGCATGGGGGCTGGCTCGTTACAGCAGGCCAGAGAGGTGGCTGCCGGGGCGTTTGACGGAACGCGGCAGCTAGTCGAGTCGTTTCTCAGTGGTGGCTCAGAGCAGCGGGACGAGGTCTATTGGAGCGTTCTCGCGGAGTTGGGGGGGGATCGGGGACAACTAGAGCGTTTTTTGCAAGTCTGCGGCCTGTATCTGCGGGATCTCTTCCTGTTGGCGTACGGCCAAGGCGCGTCCGTCGTCCAAATAGATCGGCGTCCTTATTTGGCAAACCTACTAGAGAAAATAGACGCGGCCCGAGTCGCTGTGGAAATTGACCGGGCGGCCAAAGCCCTAGAGCACAATGCCAATCCACAGTTGGTGTTGACCGACCTGTGGCGCGGCTTGCGGCGCGGAGGAACAGCACGGATGAGCCCACCCGACCCCAGCTTGGTGAGGGCGCGACGTTGGTAAACGTCCACCGACCGCGGTTGCGCTTTGCCCAGCACTTCCTCGTCGCCCAGGGTGTTATAGAGGCCATTGCGGAATTGGTGCGCCCGGCCGCTGGTGAGGTGGTGGTCGAGATTGGCCCGGGCCGGGGCGCGTTGACTGAAGTGCTGCTCGCTGCTGTGGATCGCCTAGTGGCGGTAGAAATTGACCGCGACTTGGTGGCCTTGCTACGCGCACGCCAAGATACGCCTAGATTGCGCTTGATCGAAGGAGATATTCTGCGAGTCGATCTCGGGGAGGTCCTACAGGACGCGGGCGGATGCCGCCTGCTGATCGTCGGCAATCTTCCCTACAACATCACCGCTCCACTGATCTTTCACCTCCTCGCACACGCCGATTGTATCAGTCGTGCCATCGTCATGGTCCAACGCGAAGTAGCTCGGCGCTTGGTCGCCAGCCCCGGTTCAAAAGATTACAGCCTGTTGTCGGTGCTAGTGGCCATGCACGCCGCAGTGGAGATGCGCTTGCAGGTGGAACGCGATTGCTTCCGGCCCGTGCCGGCTGTGGATTCGTCCGTAGTCGAGTTGCGCTTTGCTGCCAAGCCCCGCCACGCAGTACAGGACTTGGACTGCTTCGACCGCTTGGTGCGCCGAGCCTTTGGCCAGCGGCGCAAGATGCTGCGCAACTCGCTCCTCGGTCTCAATCCCAAAGGCGGGCGGCCTTGGCTGAAAGCACTGGGCCAGCAGGCGGAAATCGAACTAACGCGCCGCCCGGAGGAGTTGTCGCTAGAGGAATTCATTCGGCTGAGCGACGCCTGCTCGCACTTGGGAAAGGAAGGATAGGCCGTGAAGTCGGTCTTGTGGCACACGGGTTGGCTGGTGTTGGTCGCATGGACGGTGGCCAATGCCCAGTACACGCTCAACTTCAACCGCACCAGTTCCCGAACCTCTTGGAACCACTCGTTTCCTAGCTGGAGCTACTCGACGCCTGTGCGGTTCTCGGCGGTGGGGGACTCGACTTCCAAGCTGACGATTAATGCACGGGCTAGTATGGGGTTTAATCTCGACGATCGCAGCACCGGCAAGAGTTGGCAGGACAATGCCTCGGCCAGCTCTTCAGTTTCCTACCCCATTCTCGGCCCAAAGGCCACCATCAGACTCGGTGCCAACATGAGTACGCGCAACATAGCACTGCACAAGCAGAAGACGCACAGCCGGTCTTTTAACTTTGGGTTTGGGTCTAAGCCGTTGAGCAGCGGTCCATTCAAGAGTCTCAGTGCCAACCTGACCCCGAGCCTAGTCACGGCCACCCGCGCTAGCCGCGCCAGCCTCGATGGCGCCATCAAGGAGACGGGAATCCGCTACAATGCTTCGATGAGGGTCTCGCCCGATGTTGAGATTGCGGGCAAGAAGCTGACCAACTCGATTTCGCTGAGCAAATCAGATGATACGCTCGAGCACAACAAGAATCGCAGCGAGCGGCTGGGCGGCAATGTGAGCTATACCTTTCCCGGCGACGTGCGCGTCGGCCTGAGTATGTCTGAAAGTCGCTCTCAGCGGGGTCTCTCTCGCCGCGCCGTCAGCGAGGCTACCGTCGGCGAAGCCGTGGTGCGCGACACGGTGGTCAGTGCCGAGTTGGCGGAAACGCGCAGTGCCAGCTTCTCCTCCAGCGTAGAGTTTGATCTAGGACGTTTCAAAATAAACAACCGCGCCTCATACAGTCAGAATGAGCACACCAACACCGCCAACGCGAGCCAAGATTTAGACAACCACTTCTTTGGCAAGGACCGCTTTGGCGAGAACTTTAGCTGGAACGCATCCCTTTCGGGCAAGTTGGTCGAGAAGTTGGTCTTAAACACGAGCGTCCGTTTCGACGGCAGCGATAGGCGTCGGCTGGCGGTACGGGTGCCCGATACCAGCCTTTGCGATAGCCGCCGCTTCACGCGCTCGGCCGACGGAACGTGTCGCGATGCAAGCTTCGACGCGATCAATCGCGATCTCTTTCTCAACGGCTCACTCAACTGGCCCCTAGCCGATGGACACTCGCTGCGGTTGGCGACCTTTGGCGAGATCAAGCGCTCGGAAAACCCAGGGGACCCCAGGCAGGACCGCGACACCTTTAACAACAGCGTGAGCCTCAGCTATAACGGCACTCTGCGCTCGGGTGCCAAGCTCAGCGTTGGCCTCAAAAATAGCTTTTTGCATCGCGTGAACCTGCACGCCACCCGCGCTGTGGACAACTTGCGCAACCGCGACATTTCGCTCAATATCGGCACCAATTACAAGCGCTTGGGCGCGTCCTTTTCGCATCGATTCAGCGTCTCCGCCAGGCGCAGCATTTACGACTTCGATCGCCAAGTCAATCGCCGCGAGTCGTCGCGTGAAAGCAATATCCGCCGCGGTTGGAGCATGGCACACTCGCTGCAGCGCAAGGTCCTCAACGACCTTGGGCTCAACGTGCGCTACAACTATGCGGCCAACGATGACGGTACCTTGATCTTGGAAAACGGCGCCCAGATTGTCGAGCAGGAAAACGCCCGATACAGCCTCCACTTCGGTATGACGTACTCGCCCAGCCCTGACTACTCGACCGGTGTAAACTACTCCTACAAGCGCGATCGCCAATGGGACTACGAGTACTCCACGCTCGCTCAGTCGCGTTCGCTCAGTCGCCGCAACAAACACCGGACGCTGGCAGCGAATTTTAACTACAATCCGGCCGGCAGCGACAACAAGCTCGTATTGAGGGGCAGCCGCAACCTCCAGCGCAGCGGCACGTATAACAGCTTAAGAGTAACCTATACGCGAACGTTGTGATCGCGCGACACTGGTAACGGTTTCGCCGTAGTGTTACCTTAATCGCTCGCATACTTGCCCAAGGAGATTTTCTATATGCCCCTGCCTAAATGCGATAAAATCTGGTTCAATGGCCAATTGGTCGATTGGGACGACGCCAAAATCCACGTGCTCTCCCACGTAGTACACTACGGTTCGAGTATTTTTGAAGGCATTCGCTGTTACAAGACGGCGAAAGGCTCGGCCGTATTCCGCCTCAACGAGCACGTCAACAGGCTGTTTGATTCCGCCAAAATCTACCGCATGGACATTCCCTATACGCCGGAGGAAATCAAAGAGGCCATTCTCGAGACGATCCGCGTCAACCAACTTGCGGCCTGCTATATTCGCCCGGTCGTCTTTCGCGGCTATGAGAACTTGGGAGTTGATCCGCTGGGGTGCCCGGTTGACGTAGTGATCGCCGTGTGGGAATGGGGAGAGTACCTCGGAGAAGCGGCGTTGAAAAACGGCGTTTCAGTCTGCACCTCGTCGTGGAACCGCATGGCCCCGAATACGTTTCCCGCCTTGGCCAAGGCGGGCGGCAACTACCTCAACTCGCAGCTCGTGCGGATTGAAGCCAATATCAACGGCTATGACGAGGGCATTGTGTTGGGAACAGATGGGTTGGTGAGCGAGGGCAGCGGCGAGAATGTTTTTGTTATCAGAAACGGCTCCATCTACACGCCCGAATCGTGTTTTGCTATCCTGCCGGGCATCACCCGCCACACCGCCATTACCTTGATACGCGATCTGGGGATGCGGGTCGAGCAGCGCGGTATTCCGCGCGAGTTTCTCTATATCGCCGACGAAGTGTTTTTTAGCGGCACAGCCGCCGAAATCACGCCGGTGCGGGCCATAGACCAAGTGCCGATCGGCTGTGGTAAGTGCGGGCCGATCACCGCGCAGATACAAGACGCCTTTTTCGCCGTGGTTCGGGTCGAAGTTGAGGACCGGCACGGGTGGTTGACCTTCGTGTGATGGATTTGGTCTAGCTAGTTAGTACAAAGGGGAGAATATGTCGAAAGTTAAAATATCCGTAGTGGCCGCTTGGTTGGGCATCTATATCGGCGGTCCTGCTGCCGCTGAGGAGGAATCATGGGAAGTAGTGCAGAAAATTCTCATGAGTACCAAGGATATCGTCGTGCTCGACGGCACTGAGAAGGTACCGCTGCGCTACGAGACCGAAAAACAGCCGAGCTACGGCGACTGGATGGTGCGCCATCTGCTGTCCGACCCCGAGAAACTCAATCCGTACACCTCCAACGATGCCGGTGCCAACGCGGTCTTGCGTTACGTATTTGAAAGCCTACTCGAAGCCGACTCAGACCCGCCCTATGCGTTGCGTGGGCTAGTCGCCAAAGGTTACCCAGAGATTTCCGCGGACAAACTCACCTATACGTTTGAGCTGCACGACGAGGTTTACTTCTCAGACGGCAAGCCGCTGACGGCTGCGGATGTCGTTTTCAGCATGAAGGTCATCCACAATCCCCAAGTGCTCGCCCCGCATCTGCGCAACTACTATGCCGCCGTCCAAGCGGTACAACAGGTAGGGGCGAACAAGGTTAGCTTTCTGTGCGACAAGCCCTATTTCCGCAACGATTTGGCGTTGGGGCTATTCAGTATTTTGCCTAAGCATTTTTACGATCCAGAGGGTTTGCTGGGCCCAGTTGAGGTCAAGAGTTTGGTGGATGGTTCTTGGGAGGAGGGGCCGCACAAAGAGCGAGTCGAACGCTTTGCCGAACAATTTAATCAAAATTTCAACCGCAAGGTGCTAGGTTCAGGGGCCTATATAATTGAAGATCCAGAGCGCGATTTGGTTACCCAGCAGAAAGTTGTGCTGACGCGAAATAAAAACTATTGGGGTCGGGATGTGGAAGGTCTACTATCGCCTGGCTTTGTCGACAAGATCGTCTTTAACATCATCAACAACACCGACGCGGCATTTATCGAGTTGACCAATGGCAATCTCGACTACCACGCTCTGCGCCCATTGGAATTTAAGGAAAAGAGTTGGTCGGAAGACTTCAATCGCCGCTTCCTCAAAGGCGTTAGCTACGCCGGCGGCTTTTTGTACATCGGCTGGAACAACAACCATCCAATTTTTGGCGACAAGCGGGTGCGCCAAGCCATGACCTATCTGACCGACCGCGAGGGCATGGTCGAAAACATCATGTTTGGCCTAGCCGAGACGGTAGAGGGGCCGATCCACAAGTTTCGCCCCGAATACAACCACGATCTCGCGCCGTACGCATATGATCCCGACCGCGCCCTCGATCTGCTGGCGGAAGCTGGCTGGGAGGATGCCGACGAGGACGGCATTCTCGACAAAACTATCGACGGAGCGCTAGTGCCATTTCGCTTTGAGATTTTGATCAACTCGGGCAACCAGATCCGCAAAGACATCGCCCTAACTTTGCAATACGAGTTGCAGGATATTGGCATTGACTGCCAAGTGCGCGAGTTAGACTGGTCGATTTTTTTGCAAAAGATCCGCGGCAAGGAATTCGACGCCATGGTGTTGGCTTGGACCGGCAACGTGAGGTTCGCCCCCGATGTCTACCAGATCTGGCATTCCTCCCAGACCGTAGAGAACGGCTCCAACGCGGTGAGCTTCATCAACGCCGAGGTTGACAACATCTTGGAGACGTACCGCCGCGAGTTCGATATGGAAAGGCGCACCGCACTCTATCTGCGCTTCCAAGAAATCCTGCACGACCAACAGCCCTATACCTTCCTGTGGAAACCGCGCACTGCCCAAGCCTATAGCCGACGCTTCAGGGGCGTCACTTGGCATCCCCCCGGCGTCCGTTTGCAAGACTGGTGGGTTGCACCAGAAGCGCAGGTGTACTAAGGGCACGTTTTGTGTCCTCCGCAGACCCTCTCCGCTGGGAAAGTCACCCCCTGCGCCGCGAGCCGCCGGCCAAATCAGGGCTACTGGTCGCGCTCATCATCGCTTCCTCCGTAGCTGCAGCTTTCGGTTTTGCACATTGGTTTTACGGGGTGTTTTCACTAGGAGCATTGACCGCTTCGCTGTCGCGCTATTTCTTTCCTACGCGCTATACACTCGACGGTGAAGGCGTCAGCAGCCAACATCTCGGCCTTAAACAGCGCCGTTCTTGGGTGGAATTCCGTCGAGCTGATGAACATCGGGATGGTCTTTTTTTGCGTCCGTCCGCTCGCCCGAGTCGGCTCGATTCCTTTCGCGGCGTTTTTTTGCGCTTTGAGCAAAACCGCGAAGAAGTTGTGCGTTTTGTCCGGTGCCATGTTCCAAGTCAATAGCTTAAAAGCGCGGTGGCGGCACGCTTTTGCCCTTGAAGACCCAGATGCAGGTTGGTCTGAGGACGAGCGTGCGCTGGCCGAGCGGCTGGCCGAGTTTATAGTGCGTCGCCGCATGGGAGCGGCTGCGTCTATGGTGTTGGAGGCTTGCCGCCCGCTCAACTTTTTGGGCAGCCAAGCCCTGACCTTTCTGGCCCCGTTTGCTACGCTGGTTTTTTCGCCTAGCGAGTACGAGTGCTTTACGCGCATGTTGGAGCGACGTCAGTGCGTAGATTTACTCGCAGAGGCCATTACCCAGCGCGAAAGCCAAAAGCATGGATGACCTCAATGTAGTTATCGCCACAGACTGCGGCAGTACGACGACCAAGGCGATCCTGATCGAAAAGAAGGACGAAGGGTATCGTCAGACCTTTCGCGGCGAGGCCCCGACCACGGTTGAGGCCCCTTTTGAAGATGTCACCCGGGGGGTGCTCAACGCCATTCAAGAGGTCGAGGAGCTTTCCGGACGGCAGATCCTCGATGGCGAGCGGATTATCTCACCGGCAGACGGCGATGTCGGGGTTGATATCTACATCTCAACGAGCAGTGCGGGCGGCGGGTTGCAGATGGTGGTGGCCGGTGTGGTGCTGGCGATGACCGGCGAAAGTGCGCAGCGCTGCGCCTTGGGTGCCGGAGCAATCGTCATGGACGCGCTCGCTGCTAACGATGGGCGCTTGCCGCACGAAAAAATAGAGCGCATCCGCCAATTGCGCCCCGATATGGTGTTGCTATCGGGCGGCACGGATGGCGGCACCGTCAGCCACGTGGTCGAACTGGCCGAATTCATCAGCGCGGCCGATCCCAAGCCCCGCTTTGGCGCAGACTTTGAGTTGCCGATTATTTTTGCCGGCAATGAGGATGCGCGCGAGGAGGTTGAAAAGGCACTGGGGGGTAAGATGGCCCTGACCGTTACCGAGAATATCCGTCCAGTGCTCGAAGAGGAAAATCTGGACCCGGCGCGGCACGTCATTCACGACCTTTTCCTCGAGCACGTCATGGCGCAGGCACCTGGCTATGGCAAGCTGATGGACTGGACCAATGCGCCGATCATGCCAACGCCCGGGGCGGTGGGCCAGATTATGCAGACTATTGCCCGCCAGCAGGGGATCAACGTCGTCGGCGTGGATATCGGCGGGGCGACGACCGATGTGTTCAGCGTCTTCGACGGCGTGTTCAATCGCACGGTCAGTGCCAATCTCGGCATGTCCTATAGCGTCTCCAACGTGCTGGCCGAGGCCGGCCTCGACCAAATCATGCGCTGGGTTCCTTTTGACATTGAGGAGGCCGATCTCCGCGACCGGATCAAAAACAAGATGATCCGCCCGACGACCATCCCACAGCTCATGCAGGAACTGCAAGTCGAGCAAGCCATTGCTCGCGAAGCCTTGCGCTTGGCCTTTGACCAGCATCGGGCATTGGCGGTGGGATTGAAGGGGGTGCAGAGCAAGCGCACGCTGGCCGATGTCTTTGAGCAGGGTGCTACCGGCGAGAGTTTAGTCGAAATGATGGGGCTAGACATGCTAGTCGGCAGCGGCGGTGTGCTCTCGCATGCGCCCCGCCGCGAGCAAAGTTGCGCCATGCTCATAGATGCGTTCCAGCCCGCAGGCGTCACCCGCTTGGCGGTCGATAGCATCTTTATGATGCCCCACCTAGGGGTGCTTTCGACGGTTGACGAGCCGGCTGCCACCGAGGTTTTTGAGCGCGATTGCCTGATCTACTTGGGCACTTGTGTGGCCCCGGTCGGCGAGGGTAAAGACGGCGAGGTCTGTCTCCAATACGAAATAGACTTGCCCGGTGGGCGGCAAACCGGCCAGCTACAGGTCGGTCAGTTCCAGTGGATGCCTTTGGCCGATGGCGAGGAAATCGAAGTATCGCTTCAGCCGGGGCGGCGTTGGGATGTGGGTGCTGGCCCGGGACAAGCGCTAAACGCGCGAGTGCGCGGTGGGGTCGTGGGGCTAGTGCTGGACGGCCGTGGGCGGCCCATCCAGATGGCTTCAGACCAAGACCGCCGCCGTCAGATCAGCGACTGGCAGCAGGCGTTAAACCTATACGAGTAGCTCATGGCCCACGCTTATACCCCTGGACTGCGGGTGACGCAACACGCAGTCGTCCACAAAGAGCGGCGGTTGCCCCTCAAAGGCGAAGTAGTCGTCGAGCGCGGACAAGCGGTGCGGCGAGACCAAGTTGTGGCCCGTACCGAATTGCCGGGCGAGGTGGCGACGCTCAACTTGGTCAACCGTCTAGGCACCTCGCCGCAAGAGCTAGCCGACTATATGCTCAAAAAAGAAGGCGACCGGGTCGAAGCCGGCGAGCCGCTTGCCGAGACCAAGCCTTTTATTAAGTGGTTCAAGACCACCGTCGAATCCCCGGTCGGCGGCACTGTTGAGAGTATTTCGCCGGTGACCGGGCAGGTAATACTGAGGCAAGCTCCTAAGCCGGTTGAAGTGCTGGCGTATGTCGATGGGGTTGTTGAGGAAGTTTTTGCCGAGGAGGGCGTGCGCGTCGCAGCGCGTGGTGCTTATATTCAAGGCATTTTTGGCGTGGGGGGCGAGTGTTGGGGGGCGCTGCATTTGGCGGTTGAGGCCCCAGACGCCATCGCCGGTCCTTTGGGTTCGGAAGTTGCAGGCAAAATTGCCGTGGTCGGCAGTCTGATTAGTGCGGAGACCGTGGGACAGGCCCGGCAGGCAGGTGCAGTGGGCTTGATCGGCGGTGGCCTGCGCGACCGCGACTTGCGCGACTTGCTCGGCCGCGATTTGGGCGTGGCCATCACCGGGACCGAGCAAATCGGTCTGACTGTGGTGGCGACCGAGGGTTTTGGCCGCGTCGCTATGGCGCACAAGACCTTTGATATTCTGCAAGCATGCGCTGGCATGGATGCATCTATGGCCGGAGCGACCCAGATCCGCGCAGGTGTGTTGCGGCCGGAGATTATCGTCCCTACAGCCGCCGACCAAGAGGAAGAACAGGTGCGGCCGGGTGCGGAAGGGTTGCAGGTGGGCGATTTGTTGCGGGTGATTCGGATGCCCTATTTTGGGTGGATTGGCCGCGTCAAAGAGTTACCGACCGAGTTGTGCGAGGTGGAGTCTGGGGCGCGAGTGCGGGTGTTGGCCGTAGAGTTTGAAGACGGGGAGCAGGCGGTAGTGCCGCGGGCGAATGTGGAGCTGATTGAGGAATAAAGGCATGAGAGCAAAAAACTGGCTATCTACATTAATTTTGGCTTGGCCGTTGGCCAGTGCGGCAGAGAATGCGGCACCAGAACTCGGCGCGTTGCTAGCACATCCTAGGCCGCCGATCGAGGTCCAAGCCTTTGACACGCCCAACGACGCCGGGGGCAGCATTACGCTGACTTGGCCGCGAGATCCTCAGATCGGCGAAAACGCCATGTATCAGATCGCCATCGCCGATTCGCCCAGCGGACCTTTTCGCGTCGTGGCCGAGGTTGCGGCAACGGGGAATTTGATGTCCGAGGCACCGGTGCTCTTTGGGCACGGGGCCGATCTGGAAAATCAGCACTATGTCAACGTTGAGGAATTCGCTGGCGCGGGCGGCAAGACGCCGCTAGAAGACGGCAAGACGTATTACTTCCACATTGATGTGCGGTCGGCCGGGGGCGCGATCCGCGGCAAAGTGATCGTCAACGCCGAGGCCAAAGGTAATTTTTTCAATCGCGCCAAGTTCAATAATTTGGTGTTGTGCCTCGTGTTCTCAGGGCTTATCATGGGCTATATTGGCATTGCGCGGCGACGCGAGCTCAAGATCCGCCGCATCGCCGGGTTAGAGGCACTCGACGAGGCGTTGGGGCGGGCGACCGAGATGGGCAAGCCGGTGCTTTTCATCCACGGCCTGCGCGACATGAGCCAGATACCAACCATTGCCGCGATCAATATCTTGGGGCGCGTTGCGCGGCGCACGGCCGAATACGACACCGCCTTGCGGGTGGTGGCCCCAGACCCGGTGGTGATGTCTGTGAGTCAGGAGACGGTAAAAGCCTCGTACGTCGAAGCGGGGCGTCCCGATGCCTTTAATCCCGACCACGTCTTCGTCGCTAGCACCGAGCAGTTCAGCTATGCGGCAGCAGTTGAGGGCATCATGGTTCGCGATCGTCCGGCGGCTCACATAATGATGGGGTATTTTTACGCCGAGTCGCTGCTGTTGGCCGAGACGGGTTCGACGACCGGGGCGATCCAGATCGCCGGCACGGATGCCTTCACCCAACTTCCCTTCTTCGTCACCACCTGCGACTACACCTTGCTCGGCGAAGAGCTCTACGCAGCTAGTGCCTACCTGTCGGGCGAGCCGCGGATGCTAGGTAGCCTTAAAGGTCAAGACGGGGGCAAAGCTATCTTGTTGGCGGTACTGGTGCTGGGTACGGTGCTAGCGACCTTGGGATGGCCGCAGTTGACGCACTTTTTTAGCCCCTAGGAGGGCGCGATGATTTTTCTGAGTCGGACGTTACCATTGGTCATTGCCTTTGCCTTCGGTATGCTCGGTATTGTCATCTACTATATCCCCCATGGCGGTGCGCAGAGTGTGGAGCGGGAGATGGCACTCTGGGTGCGCATCGTCTTTGCGTTTTCTTTCTTACTCGGACTATACAGCCTGCTCAACCTACACTGGCAGCGAATTCGCCAGCGCGTTGCTGGCTGGGCCTATAGCTTGATCGCCATTTTGAGCTTCGCAGTGATGATGGTCTTCGTCGTGTACAACGATGGCTCGGGTCCTTTCGCCGCGCAGGCCGAGGCTGGGGGGTATAAGTGGTTCTTCGACAACATTCACATTCCTTGTGCTTCGACCATGTTTTCGATATTGGCCTTCTTCATCGCCTCGGCCGCATATCGGACCTTCCGCGCTCGAACACCCGAGGCGGCCGTACTGCTGATCGCGGCGGTCATCGTGATGCTAGGCCGCGTGCCCATCGGGCGAGAGCTTTCCGAATTTTTTCCGCTGGCGACCGACTGGCTGTTGAACGTGCCCAACTTGGCGGCCAAGCGCGGTATTTTGCTGGGCGTGTCGCTGGGTGCTATTGCCACCTCGTTGAGGATCATTTTTGGAATTGAGCGCTCGTATTTGGGCGGCGGAGGCGAGTGATGCACAAGCTGCTCGCTATCGACCGGCGCATCATTTTCGCCCTAGTGTTTATCAGCGTGGCGGGGCCGTTGCTGGCCGGAATTACCTTGCCGATCACGCCGACGGACGAAGTAAAAGCGGCGTACGATCAGTTTGAAAAACTCGACGCGGGGGACATTGTGCTGGTCTCTTTTTCGTACGGTGCTAGCACGGCACCTGAAATGTTGCCGATGTCGCGTGCCATGTTGCGCCACGCCTTCCGCCGCGACCTCAAGGTGGTGGCCATTTGTCTATGGCCCGAAGCTCCGGGGCTGGCCCAACAAGTGCTAGAGGAGGTAACGGCTGAATTCGATTTAGAGTACGGAGTTGATTACGCCTTTATGGGCTTCAAGCCGGGCAATTTCAGCGTCATTCTCAATATGGGCCAAGACTTCCACAACGCCTTCCCACAGGACCAATGGGGTACAGACACTGGCGACTTGGATTTGACACGCGACTTGCGTTCGCTACGCGATTTCGCCCTGGTCTTAGACTTGGCAGCCGGGGACTCGATTGAGTTTTGGTGGATACCCTATGGGCAGGAGAAGTACGGCTTTCCCTTTGTGGCTGGCTGCACCGCGGTGATGGCTCCCGATCTCTATCCCTTCCTCGACTCAGGACAGCTCGGCGGCCTGCTCGGTGGTCTAGCTGGTGCCGCCGAATACGAGACTCTGATAAACCATCGCGGCACTGCTAGCATGGGCATGAGTGCCCAGTCAATGGCTCATTTGTTCATCGCGGTATTCGTAATTCTCGGCAATATCGCGTATTTCGCTGCTCGGCGAACTTCATCCGAGCAGAGAAGCTGAGTGCCGCCATGCGCGATACGTATATCTTTTTGGCTGTGCTCTTATTGTTTGCCGCTGTCAATATCGGCTTGGTAGCTAGCGGGCTTTTGACAGCCGACTGGACGGGCTTGGGCATTATTGTCGCGGCGGGCATGACCTTGGCACTCTATAGCTTCCTCTACAAGGACAATCCGCTGTTCAAATTCGCCGAGCACGTTTTCGTCGGCGTGGCGGCGGCATATGTATTCGGTCAGACTTGGTATCCAACGATCTATGGCGAGCTCATCGCCGAATGGACTGATCCAGCAAAAGGGGAGACGCCCAATTGGTGGCTTTTGGCGCCGACAGTGCTCGGGCTTTTGATGTTGACGCGCTTTTCGCTGCGCTTTGGTTGGCTCAGCCGCTATGCCTTTGCATTCTTTGTTGGGCTTGGGGCCGGCCTGACGATTCCCCGCTATATTTCTTCCTTTATTTTAGCCCAAGTTGAACCTACATTACAGCCGCTAACTTGGAGCTTGGAGGGGCTCAATCTGCTGATCGTCTTGGTGGGGGTTGTCGGGGTGTTGGTTTATTTCTTTTTTTCCGTTGAACATACTGGCGCGGCGGGTCATATCTCCAAGGTGGGGATATGGTTTTTGATGATCTCGTTTGGGGCTTCTTTTGGCTACACTATTATGGCGAGGGTCTCGCTATTGATCGGGCGCGTGACCTTTCTTTTAGGAGACTGGTTGCGCTTGATGTGAAGGGGTGTTGAAAACTACCCTACTAAAAGGAGGGATATATGACCAAGTTTGCAGATGTTTTTCGCGTCCTGACCGCATTGGGCGTTTTGCTCGCGCTGAGCTTGGCTCCGGCCGAAGCCAGTACGGGCGGCAAAATAGCCGGTGCCGTCAAAGATGCCACCACTGGGGATGGCTTGCCCCGTGCCAATGTCGTGGTGGTAGGTACCAAGCTAGGGGCTACGGCCGATGAAAAGGGTCGCTTTTTTATTCTCAATGTGCCGGCTGGTACCTATACCCTCAAAGCAACGTATATCGGCTATGCGGATTATACCGTTGAGGAGGTGCGGGTCTCTGCCGACCTGACCACGAATCTCGACATTGACCTGACTTCTTCGGATATCCAAGTCGAGGAGGTGGTAATCAAAGCCGAGCGACCGATTATCGACAAAACCGCCACCAATGCGGTGCGTATCGTCGATGCCGAAGATCTCGAGATTTTGCCGCTCCGAGGCGTCAGTCAAGTCATAGCCCTGCAGACTGGCGTGGTGGACGACGAAGGGACGTTGCATATCCGCGGCTCGCGTTCCGACGAGATCGGCTACTATGTCGAGGGGGCCAGTGTCCGCAATGTGGTCACTGGTACCAGCGCGGTGGGCCTGATCGACGAGGCGCTGGAGGAAATCCAGCTCCAAGCCGGCGGCTTCAACGCCGAGTACGGCGGTGCCAACGCTGGCATTATCCTGCAAGAGTTGCGCACCGGCGGCAGCGAGTGGGACTTCGGGATCATGTCTGAATCGGACAACTTTACCTCCGACTATGAGCAGCGCTTCGGAACGTATTCCTACGGCTACTACAATCAGGTGATCACCGCTGGTGGTCCAGTTGCGGGAAGCCAGAAGATTCGCGCCTTCTTGGCTGGCCAGCGCGTCGGCATCGGTTCTTGGCCGACCTATTGGTCGGGTTTTACCTTTGAGGATCTCGAAGACACCGGCCTCCGCGGTGGCCGTCGGCACTGGGACGCGGACGAGGAGGGCAATCCCGTTCCCGACCTGATCGGGCAGCTAGAAATCAAGCCCGGCAATATTCCGCACACGAGTAGTGAAGAGCTCATTTTCAACGGGACCTTACTGCTCGACTACTACCCCGTCCAGCTCCGCCTCACGAATCTGTACTCGGACGGGAATGCTGAAAACAACTATGCGCCCATCCGCAATGCTTTTAACACCCGGCGCCTGGTCCAGTCGGAATCGTACTCCAACCTGATCAACGCCAAGCTCACCCACCTGCTCGACAAGAGCATGTTCTACGAATTCAACGTGAGCCTCTACAATCAGTCCGCCGAGGCCTACGATCCGCTTTTTAAGGATCGGTGGTGGGTGTACAACGACAGCGTTGCCGTACAGCGCGCCCTTGAAGGTACGGGCGAGTACACGCCCTATACCCAGCAGGGTTCGCGGCCTAGGCCTTACGATCTGGCCGGCTTCCCCTTCAACCGTCCGGGGACGCCCACGACTTCCTACAGCACTTCGTCGGATGGCTATTGGGGACTGGCCGGTAGTTGGACCAAGCAGACCGACATGCACCAGCTCAAGGCCGGTTTCGACTACCAGAATTGGACCGCGCGGCGCTATTCGATCTCGTTGCGTTCGATCCGCTCGGGGATAGCCAACACCTATCCCGAGTTGGACGCGGTGTACGACCGCTACTACAACGATGAGATCGGCGAAGAGCAGATTCTCGACGAGTTGATCGCGAAAGCCGAGAGCCTTGAAGATGGCAAGGGTAGCAAGCGGGATCTGATCCGATTGCTGCGCTCGACTAGTGCCAGCGATTTCTTCGGCTTCGATGAGTTCGGTCGCGAGACCGATGGCGAGGGGCTGGAGGCACCGCGCCATCCGACGGTAGCCGCCGTCTTTATTCAAGACAAAGTCGAGTATAATGACCTGATCATCAACGCCGGTTTGCGCCTCGATTACTTCGACGCGGATAGCTGGCGCTTCAAGGATCCGGCCGCACCGGTACGCGACTCGCAAAACTACACCGTTAACCTCGAGTCGATGGAAAAGACCCCCACGTACACTGATATTAGTCCGCGTCTGGGGATGTCGTTCCCGGTGTCGGATCTGACGGTCTTTCACGTGCAATACGGTCGTTTCTCGCAAATGCCGGCGATGCGCTCCATGTTTGCCGGCGGCGCACGCCTTGCTCTGGAGTTGGGCGGCCAGAACTACATCCGCTATCCGACTGCCTACGACATTGAGCCGATGCGGACTACCCAGTACGAAATCGGCTTCGAGCGTCAGTTCTCCGAATTCGCCTCCTTTGACATCACGGGCTTCTATCGCGACATCAAAGGGCAGATACAGTTGCGCAAGCAGCAACTCTCGGCCAGCGCGGTCGACGCTGGTGCGTACGTTTTCCTGCAAAACGGCGACTTCGCCACGACCAAGGGCGTCGAGTTCCAATTCAAGCTCAGGCGCGTCAACAACCTACGCACCGAACTGAACTATACCCTGTCCGATGCACGCGGCACGGGTTCATATACTGGCTCGGCCATTTCCGGGGTCGAAAATGAGACCAACCTGCCGACGATCATCTCACCGCTCGACTTTAACGAGACGCACCGCGGCTCGATCTTATTGGACTACCGCTACCCCGACAACGATCCCAATCCAATTCTGCGGGGTCTGGGGGCCAACCTGCTGATGAGCTTCACGAGTGGGCACAACTTTACCTTGGTCACCGGGTCGATCGGTCAGCGCGGCCCAGAAAACGCCGGTGTACTCGACAGCTTCGACCCGCGCTCGCGCAAGCCGCTCGAGTCGATCAACCGCTCGACGACGCCGTGGACCTTCGAGGCCAACCTAGGCATTGACAAGGGGTTCGCGCTGTTTGGTCTCGACGCCAAGGTTTATAGCTATGTTCTCAACCTCTTCAACCGCAAGAACGTGCTCAACGTGTACAATCGCACCGGCTCCGACAAGGACGACGGCTTCTTGACTAATCCGGAGCTGAGCCAGCAGATCGTCGAGGCCAGCGGTGGGCAACAGTACGCGCAACTCTACGAGGCGATTAACTTGGCCAACCGCCAAGCCTACTGGTCCAACGAAGGCGGCGATATCTACGATGCGCCGCGCCAGATTCGCTTTGGTCTGCAGTTCGATTTCTAGGAAAGAGAGGAAGCTATGAGAAAGTTTATTCATCTATTTGCGGCGGCGACGCTCTTGCTCCTAGTCGGCACTGTCCAAGCCCGCCAAGAGTGGGGCGCACCGGCCGCCAAACTGGCCCAAGATGATGTCGAGGTATCCACCGAACGGACCCAGCTCAACATCAACAATATGGCCATGTGGATCCAAAGTGATGGCTGGTCGGCCCGCGATCCGCTCAGCGGCAATTCGGGCGTGACCTACCCGCGCTCAACCGACCAAATCATCTTCCAAGATGGCATGATTTGGGGTGGACGGGTCAAGGACGGCAACGACCAAGAACTGCGCGTAGGCGGCCAGACGTACGAGATTGGCACAGTGCCAGGGGTTATCGAGTCCAAGGGCGTGGCCCAAGATCGCGACACGGCTCGGCTCTACCGGATCCGCCGCGATTGGGCGACCGCGGACTTGCGGCTAGACGCCTCCGAGGTCCTCAACATCGGTTTGAGCGAGGTCACCGATGCCCACGAGGCGGCGGTGCGCGCCCAGTACGAACGCGATTGGATGGAGTGGCCGGCCGAGTTGGGTGCGCCCTTTTACGACAACGATGGGAATGGACAGTACGACCCCTCGGTTGACGAGCCAGGTTTGGCTAACGCGGACCAAGTAATCTGGTTTGCCATAAACGATCTGGACCAGGGTGCCACGACCAATCTCTACGGCTCGTTGCCCATCGGCTTGGAGGCCCAGGTCACGCTCTGGGGCTATGCGCGCACCGACGCCTTGGGCGACGTTATCTTCAAGAAGTACAAGGTCATCTACAAGGGCACCGCAGAGACTACGGACGATGCCGCGATTGAGGACATGTATTTCGCCCAGTGGTCCGATCCAGATTTGGGCGACTACGGCGACGACTTTGCCGGTGCCGATGTCGACCTGAGCTTGGGTTATGTGTACAACTCGATCGACGATGACTCGCATTACGTCCCCTTTGGCTTGGCACCACCGGCCGCTGGGTACGACTTTTTGCAAGGCCCGATCGTGCCGGTTTATCAGCTAGATGCCGAGGGCAACGTCGCCGTTGACGAAGACGGCAATCAACTGCTCGACGAGAGTTCAGTGGCCATCTTCAACGACGGGCTGCGTCCCGGCTACAAGAACTTGCCAATGACGGCCTTCGTGTACTTTGCCGCTGGCAGTGCGATATCCGATCCAGAACTGGGCGAATACGTGGGCACTCAGCAGTGGTACAATCTGCTGCGCGGTTTCCAGCCGCAGGACGATGTTGAAAACCCCGTGCCCTACACCAATCCGCTGACCAATGCCGACACCAAGTTCACGCTTGATGGCGATCCGACCAGAGCCACCGGCTGGAACGACGGCGTGCCGCTGCCGGCTGGCGACCGGCGCATCGTGCTGGCGACCGGGCCTTTTGAGATGGCATTGGGCGACACTCAGGAAGTGGTGGTTGCGCTGCTGGGCGGCATTTCTACCGACCGCCTGCGCAGCGTCTCCCAGCTAAAATTCACCGACCAGTTCGTCCAAGACGCCTACAACAGCTTTTTTCAGGTGCCCAAGCCGCCGGTCCAGCCCAATGTTCGCATAATCGAGCTCGACCAGACGATCATTCTGGATTGGGGCTGGGACGACGATTCGATCCAAGCTACCGAAGGCGAGGGTTCGCCCGGCTTTGAATTTGAAGGCTACAACCTCTACCAGTTGCCCTCGGCCGAAGCCACGCTTTCCCAAGGGGTCAAGGTGGCGACCTTCGACATCGAAAACGGTGTGACTACCATTTTAGGCATTGACCTCGACCAAGAGTCGGGCGTGGTGCTCGATGTGCCTCTGCAGATCGGCACCGACTTCGGGCTCAAGCGCAATATCAAGATCACCCAAGACCACGTCCGCAGCGGTCCGCTGATCAACGGCCAGCGGTACTACTTTGCGGTGACGGCTTACAACCGCGCCACCGCCGAAGGAGCCGCTACCACCACGCTGGAAAGTGCGCCCCAGAACTTGATCTGCATGCCGCAGGAACCGCCGCCGGGCACTCGCTATCTGAGCAAGCCTGGGGACGTGATTAGCGGTCAGCACATCGCTGGTGCCAGCGACGGAACGGTCTCAGTATCTGTGGTTGATCCGACGAGTACCACCGGCCACGAATACGCGGTTGAGTACGCGGCCGACGCCGACGGCAATACGGTCTGGAATCTGGTTGACAAGACTAGTGGTCAGACTCTGTTGGAAGACCAGACCGACCAAGCTGGCACGGCCTTCTATGTCGGTTCCGCCGGTTTTGAGGTCTCCGTCGCCGGTCCGCCCGCTGGCATGAAGAGTTGGGCTGGTCCGGCAATGCCATTCGAGGCTTGGAAGGCTTCGCCCGAGGCGGCCGACTTGACGGGCAATGGCCAGATTGACGCCGCCGACTTTGCCCAAGCCGTCGATCACGCCAGCGACACGCGCTGGTTCACTTGGGCTGGCGGCTCCAACGCCTGGGGTGCTGAAGGGTTCCAAGGCGCGATGACCGGCGATCCCAACCATCAGTGGTTCGCGCCGACGACGGTGACGCCGGATCAGCTACGCACGGTGGAGCTGCGCTTTACCGACGTCATCGAAGAAGACGGCGAAGACCAGTACAAGCCGGTGGACGTCAACAACGAGAACGTGTCGTGGGCCTATCGCTATCTGCGCGCTGCCGGGGCGGAACCGCCGGCACCCGACGACCTGACGACGACGCAGAATCCTTGGGACTTCGGCAAGTACATTATCAATACCGAAGGCCCAGGCGTCTATGTCTATCAGGAGCGCAATCCGATTGCGCTTTCCGCTTGGGATATCGAAAGCGATCCGCCACGCCGCCTCGAAGTGGCCTTCCTCGAAAACAACCAGCCCGGCGGCTTGGTCAACGGCGTCTATGGCCCGCCTTGGTACACTGTGGCGAGCAATGTCGCCGGCTCTGGTCCGCGCGAGTGGCTGTTTATCTTCGATTTGGATTACACAGATCCCAACCAAGGCGAGAACAGCGACATTTTGTTGCGGAACGGTTTGATCCACAATGCTGAAGAAGAGGAGTACCTGCCCTTTATGTGGATCATCTTTTCCGAGCGTCGCCGCGAGGCGGACTTCCCGTCGAACGGCGATTCCTTCTTGCTGATCGCCAATCACATCAATACCCCGGCTGACCGCTTCTCGTTTACGGTCCAGGGGTCGGAAAGCAGTGACGCCTATCTAGCCGCGGACATCGAGAAGATCAACGTCTTCCCGAATCCCTATCTCGGCGTCAACGCGGCGGAGACCAGCCGTTACAGCCACTTCGTGACCTTCAGCCACCTGTCGTCCAAGGCGAATATCCGCATCTTCGACATGAGCGGCACGCTGGTGCGCACGATTGACAAAGACGACCCATCGCAGTTCACGCGCTGGGATCTGCAAAACCACAACGGGCTGCCGGTGGCCAGCGGCATGTATATCGCCCATATCGAGCTGCCGGAGCACGGCAAGAGTCGGATCCTCAAGCTGGCCATCATCCAAGAGCAGCAGTTCCTAGAGAACTTCTAGGTACACGGGATATCAAAGAGAGAAATAGGAGGCCATTTTATGCTTCGACACAGCTTTCGCATCTCGACGATCCTGCTGGTGCTGGTTTTCGCCTCGGCTACGGCCTTTGCCGATGGCTATGATCGCGCCGGTACGGCCGCGGCCCCGGAACTGCTGATTCCGGTTGGCGCGCGCGACATGGCCTTGGGCGGGGCCTCAATCGCCACCAGTTCCGGTTTAGAGGCTTTGCACTGGAACCCGGCAGGTCTGTCCAAGTCCGAATCCAACGCGGGCATTATGTTTTCGACGATGTCCTATCTGGCGGATACTCGCATCAACTATCTGGCCACTGGTGCCAATTTCAAGAGCCTCGGCTCGCTGGCCTTCAACGTCAAGGCACTGGATTTCGGCCAAATTCCGGTGACGACTGAGATCAATCCAGACGGCACCGGAGCGACCTTCTCGCCGACCTTCTTCACAGTGGGCCTGACCTTTGCGAGGGGACTGACCGATCGCATCGCCGTCGGGTTTACCAGCCATTATGTCGTCAACCGCATCCAGCGCGTCGAGGCTACCGCGGCCTCGTTTAGCGCCGGTCTGCAATACGCCGATCTAGGCGGGGTTGCCGGCTTGGACTTGGGGGTGGCGCTCAAGCACATCGGCACGCGGATGCAGTTTGGCGGTTCCGGCTTGTTGCGCCGCGGTCAGCTCGACCGATTGCGCCGCGGACCTTCCGATTACAATGTGCAGGCTAGCTCTGCCGACCTGCCTTCGACATTTGAATTCGGTCTGAGCTACCGCTACGAGCCCGCTGGTATGGGTGCGGTCAATTTGTCCTCGGTCTTCCGGCACAACAATTTTGCCTACGATCAGTACCGGTTGGGTGCTGAATATGTGTTGAACAAACTCTTCGCCCTGCGCGCTGGCTTCGACTACGCGCCCAACTCGACCGACGACTACATCTACGGCACTAGCTTCGGCTTTGGTTTGAATCTGGATGCTGGGACGATCAAAAATTTGCGCGTTGATTACGCCTACACTACGGTCGAGTATTTCGACGCGCTCAATACCTTTACCTTTCAGTTCGGTTTCTAAATTCGACCGTGGCGCGGCGCACAGAACGTGCGCCGCGCCGTTTTTTTAGGAGATTACCAATGAAGTGCGTGGGCTGGCTGGCGGTGCTCGTCGCCGTCGCCGGGTTGGGATGCCAGAGTTCGACCATGACCGCGGCCAAGCTCTATATCCAACAAGAGCAGCCGCAAGAGGCCAAAAAGCAACTCGCCCTAGTTTTGCAGGCCGAGCCAGAAAATAGCGAGGCACACCTACTGATGGGCAAGCTCTTAGGCGAAGAGGGCCGCTATGGCGACATGGCCGCGCATCTAGCGCATGCCGAGCGCAATTCCAAGTTCCAGAGCGAGGCTGAACGAACGCGTCGCCACTTTTGGGCACGCGAGTACAATGCCGGCGTCGTTCACGTTCAAGGCGAGGCCCCCAATTACGTCATGGCGCGGCACTCGTTTCACAACGCTACCATCATCGACGAAAGTGCGCTCGATGCTTGGCGCAACCTCGCGTACGTCTATTACCAAATCGACAGCACGGATGCAGCCATTGCCACCTACCAGAAAATCGCGTCGGCGGATCCAGAAGACGAGGGCACCTTTTTCAGCCTAGGGTCGCTCTACTTGGAAAAAGGCAACCTTGATGAGGCCATCCGCGCTTTGTCGCAGGCAGTCAAGATCGATCCTGAAAACCTCAATGGCCTGACCAATCTCGCCATCGCCCAAACCCAAGCCGAGGATTACGAGGGCGCCGAGGCCAATTATCGCAAGCTCATAGAACTGAACCCCGATGATTTCAGAACTCACTTCAACTTGGGCAACCTCTATTGGCAGCAAGAAAAATACGCCGCGGCGCAGCGGGCCTATGAACAGGTCCTACAGCTCGAACCCGACGACCGGGACGCGCGCTACAACCTCGCCATGGTCCATTTGGCTACAGAGGACTACGGTGGCGCGTTACCGCTCTTAGAAAAGCTCTCCGAACAAACGCCGGACAACGCCTTGGTGTGGATGCACTTGGGGACGGTTTACGCCCACAAGGACAAGGTTGAAGAAAGCGAAGCGGCGTTTGCGCGGGCCGCGGAACTAGAGGAGTAAAGCGTCCGCGCTGTAATCCCCCATGCTGCAGTACACTATCCAGCGCATTCTGCTGGCCATCCCAACCCTCCTCGGCATCACCCTACTGACTTTCCTGATTATGCGCTTGGCACCCGGCGACCCGGTCGATCTGTTCTTGGGCGGGGCCGCAGGCGGAGAGGGGATCTCCACCGACCATCAGGCGGACATGGACAAGACGCGCCGGGATTTGCGCCGCCAGCTCGGGCTGGACCAACCGCTACACATCCAGTATTTGCATTGGCTTTCCAATTTGGTCTTGCGCGTGGAGGACTTGGACGCATTCGATCGCGGAGCCTTATTGGCCGACTCGGTGCTCGACGAGCTAGCAGACGCCGAGCGGGCCGAGTTGGTCTCGCTTGAGGGCGCAGAGCGCAAGGCGCGGTTCTTAGAACACTTTCGCCGCCTGCGCCCCGAGCGCGTCAACCTGCTCGTCGAATCGCCTTTCTGGCAAAGCCGCCTTTTCTCGCCAACTAAAAATTACGCTTATGCTGGGTCTGGTTTGGAACTGGTGCGGGCGGAGGACTGGCGTTTGGTGACGCTTAATTTGGGACGCTCCTTCAAAGACCAACAACCGGTCATCGACCACATCCTCGACCGGCTGCCTATCACGCTGGAAATCAACCTCATCAGCCTAGTCTTTGCCTATCTAGTCGGGGTGCCGCTGGGCATAGTGATCGCAGTCAAGCAAAATACTATTATCGATCGTTTAGTTACCACCGGGACCTTCATGCTGTGGTCGATGCCTTCGTTCTGGGTCGGGATGCTGTTGATCTTGTTTTTCTGCAACAAGGAATTTTTTTACTGGTTTCCGGCCTCCGGCCTCCAGTCTTTGGACGCGGGGGAAGACTGGGGATTCTGGCGGCTGCTGACCGACCGCGCCCACCACATGGTTTTGCCGATATTGGCTTCGACCTATGCCAGTTTCGCCGGCATCTCGCGCTATATGCGCACCAGCATGCTGGAGAATTTGCGGCTGGACTACGTGCGCACCGCCCAAGCCAAGGGCTTGCGCTACCGGGTTGTAGTGCTGCGCCACGTGCTGCGCAATTCCCTGATTCCCATTGTAACGCTGCTGGCTGGGTTGTTGCCGGGCATGATCGCGGGTTCGGTATTTATCGAGACGATCTTCACCATTCCAGGCATGGGCTTTTTGGCCTTTCAGTCGGTTATCGTGCGCGATTATCCCGTGGCTATGGCACTCTTTACCATTGGCTCGGCCCTATCGCTGGCGGGGATCTTGGCGGCGGATATTTTGCTCAAGGTTGTGGACCCGCGCATCGACTTTGCGAGCGTGTAAATGAGCGCGGAGGCCGTTGCACAAGGGCAGTCCTACGGACAGGTCGTCTGGAAGCAGTTTAAGAAAAACAGACCTGCACTGCTCAGTCTCTTGGGCATCGTCTTGCTGGGAATTGTGGCTTTAAGTGCCGACTTGCTGGCTGGCGACAAGCCGTACTACATGAAGTACAAAGGCGAGACCTACTTTCCGGCCTTCCGCCAATACGCAGTCTATTTGGGAATAGCCGACTGGCCAGCAGAATTGAAACGCCGCCGCAACTTCAAAAAGCTCAAGCTAGAGGAAGCTATCTTCCCGCCGGTGCCTTATGCCCCAGGTGAAGTCCGTTTGCGGGAGAAGTACCAGCCCCCGGGAGCCGAGCACTGGCTGGGCACGGACCGCTTGGGCCGCGACGTGTTCTCGGGACTGATCCATGGCACGCGCTACGCCTTGACCATCGGCCTAGTGGCCGTGGGCATATCGCTGGCCATCGGCTTGGTCTTAGGGGCGTTGGCCGGTTACTTCGGCGGCTGGATCGACTTGGCACTCTCGCGCCTTTTCGAGCTGTGGGCCGCGATTCCCAGCTTCTTCTTAATTTTGACGGTCGCGGCGTTTTTTCCGCCGAGCCTGTTCTTTGTCATGATCATTATCGGTCTTACGAGTTGGGTCGGTATCGCCCGCTTGACGCGCTCGCAGTTTTTGCAGGTGCGCAGCTACGATTACGTGGCCGCCGCCCGCAGCCTTGGATACTCAAATGGGCGGATTATGTTCCGCCACATCCTGCCCAACGCCATCGGTCCGATCCTGATCCCGGCGGCCTTCGGAGTGGCGGGTGCCATACTCGCCGAGTCGGGGCTGAGCTTTTTGGGGGTGGGGGTGCCAGCAGAAGTGATCACTTGGGGTGCCCTGCTGGCCGGGGCGCGCAGTAACGCGGCGGCGTGGTGGCTGGTGGTCGTGCCAGGCTTGGCCATTTTTGCGACCGTGACCCTGTACAACCTGCTAGGCGACGGGCTGCGCGACGCGCTGGATCCGAAACTGCGTGGCTTAGGTGCTGAGGAAAGCAGGTAGGGACTCGTTGGCTAGAATCTGGTCGAGGGTCTGGCGCTGGCGCAGCAGATGAAGCTCCCCGTCTGTGCCGAGCAGCACTTCGCATGCTTCCGGGAAGGAATTGTAGTTTTTGGCGGCCATGCCCGCGCAATAAGCCCCGCAGCCGCCGATAAAGACGGCGTCGCCAATGCGCGGCTCGGTGAGTACGCGAGGTGCCAGTTCTTCGGGGTTGTTAGCTGCTGGCGTGAGAATATCCCCGCTTTCACAGCAGTGGCCGGCGATTAGGTACGCGCCTTGACCGCGTTCCTCTGGAGGGGCCGGAACTACGACGATGGGGTGCTGCGCCCCGTACAGACTGGGCCGCAGCACTTCGGTCATGCCGCTATTGACCTTGATAAAGCAATACCCTTGCGGGCCGGTATTGACCATATCGACGACGCTACAGACGATGGCACCAGCGTTGCCCACCAAGAAGGTTCCCGGTTCGATTTCCAGATGCAGCTTGCGGCCGTGCTCTTGGGCGAAGCGGTTGAATTCGTCGGCCACAGGCTGGCCGGCCTTGTGTAAGTCGGTGGATACTTCGTCGGCCATGCGCCCAATTTTGAAACCGCCGCCCATGCTCACGCGCCTCACCTCGGGCAACTTGGCGGCTACGCCCAACGTCAACCGGGCGCAGTGCTGCCAGACTGCTGGGTCGCTACCCGAACCGATATGGCTGTGCAAGCCGGTAAGTTGCAGGTTGTGTTCGTCAACCGTTGCGAGCACTTGGTCGAGATGCTCGTGCCAGATGCCGAAACTCGACGAAGGGCCGCCCGTATTGGTGCGGTTGCTGTGCCCCGAACCTAGGCCGGGATTGACGCGTATGGAGACTTCGCGGCCCGGAAAAAGCTGACCATAGGCTGCGAGTTGATGTAGGGAACAGGCGTTGAAGAGGACGCCTTGGCGCACTAGGTCTGCTAAGTTATCGGGTAGTTGCTGGGCCGTGAGCTGAATCTGGGCTGAGGGGACGCCAGCGCGCATGGCCCGCAGTGCTTCGTAGCCACTGCTGGCGTCGATGTGCAGGCCGGCGCGGTTGAGAATGCGGATCACGCCGGCGGCCGGACAGGCTTTCACCGCGTAGCGCACCGTCAGGCCGTGTACATGGGGG
Source organism: Candidatus Latescibacterota bacterium (assembly GCA_007571365.1). GTDB lineage: Bacteria > Latescibacterota > UBA2968 > UBA8231 > UBA8231. Next base: position 4,890 of record RKRN01000128.1, on the reverse strand, counting down.
AAGGCCAGTGCCTTTTGGGCTTGGGATTCCAAGGCCTTTTGACTATAGACAAAAGTAGGCGTCCCAAACTGGTGCTGGACGGCGCGAACTTGGTCTTCAGACAGCAGCGAAAGCCGTTCCATAAAATGACCCTAACTTGATATTTTTCAATATAATCCGTAGGTTATGAAAACTTTTTAGTATCGCTTCTAGACCCCATTTTGTCAAGCTCCTTATGGCCACTTACATCCTCGGTATTTCCGCGTTCTATCACGATAGTGCGGCCTGTTTGGTGCGCGACGGCAAGGTCTTGGCCGCAGCGCAAGAGGAGCGATTCACGCGCGTTAAACACGATCCAGATTTTCCCGCTCGCGCTGTCGCATACTGTTTGCGAGAAGGCGGTATTGAGGCCAAAGATCTGCACTGCGTGGGGTTTTACGACAAACCCCTGCTGACCTTTGAACGCCTGCTAGAGACCCATCTCGGCACGGCACCGTTGGGCCTGCGCCTCTACTGGAAGAGCATGAAGGTATGGCTAGAAAAGAAGCTGTGGATCCCGCAGTTAATCCAAGAGCAACTCGGCTGCGAAGTCCCGGTGCTATTCGGCGACCACCACGAGTCGCACGCCGCGTCGGCCTTCTATCCGTCGCCGTATCGAGAAGCGGCGATCGCGACCTTGGACGGGGTCGGCGAATGGACTACGACTAGCTATGGCTACGGCCGGGATGCCGAAATTCACACGCTGGCCGACCTCAAGTTCCCCCACTCGCTGGGTTTGTTCTATTCGGCCTTTACGTACTTTGCGGGCTTCAAGGTCAACTCTGGCGAGTACAAGCTAATGGGGCTGGCCCCCTATGGCGAGCCAAAATACGTCGATCTAATGCTCAACGAGATAATGGACCTGAAGGACGATGGCTCCTTCAAGCTCAATACTCGGTATTTCAATTACCTATCTGGCTTGACGATGACCAGTCGGGCTATGGACAAGCTCTTCGGGGGACCGCCGCGGCGGCCGGAGACGCCGCTGACGCAGCGCGAGATGGATATTGCGCGCTCCTGTCAGGTCGTCACCGAGGAAATCATGTTGCGCATTGCCCGTACGGTACACCGAGAAACCAAGCTCAAAAACTTGTGCATGGCCGGTGGCGTGGCGCTCAATTGCGTCGGCAACGGCCGCGTCTTGCGCGAGGGGCCTTTTGAAAACATCTGGATCCAGCCGGCCGCCGGCGATGCCGGTGGGGCCTTGGGCGTGGCGCTGGCGCTGTGGTATCACCACTTGGGCCACGAGCGAGTGGTAGATGGCGAAAACGACGCGATGCAGGGGGCTCTGTTGGGGCCTGAGTACGGGGACGAGGAAATTTACCAGTGCATTGAGCAGCAGGCGGGGGTGGCGCAAAAGCTCGCCGAAGATGAGTTGCCGGTGCGCGTGGCCGAGCTGTTGGCCGCCGGCAAGGTCGTCGGCTTTTTTCAGGGGCGGATGGAATTTGGGCCGCGTGCGCTCGGTGCCCGGTCGATTCTCGGCGACCCGCGCTCCACCCAGATGCAGTCGATGATGAACCTCAAGATCAAGTTCCGCGAGAGCTTCCGCCCTTTTGCCCCGACGGTCCTGCGCGAATGCGTCGGCGAGTTCTTTGAGTTGGATGCCGACTCGCCCTACATGCTGCAAGTGGCCCCGGTTAAAGCGGAGCGGCAGCTCCCGATGAGCGAAGAGCAGCAGCGGCTGTTCGGCATCGACAAGCTAAACGTGCCGCGCTCAGATATGCCGGCCGTCACCCACGTTGATTACTCGGCGAGAGTGCAAACGCTGCGCCGGCAAGATCACCCGCGCTACTACGACGTGATTCGCGCCTTTCAGAGCCTGACTGGATATCCAGTGGTCGTCAACACATCCTTCAACGTGCGCGGCGAACCCATCGTCCAAAGCCCCGAAGATGCCTACCGCTGCTTTATGCGAACCGAGATGGATTTTTTAGTCCTAGGCTCTTATATCTTAGACAAGCAAGACCAGCCGCAGTGGCAAGAAGAGCTGGATTGGCAAGAGGAGTTTGAGCTTGACTGAGGCTAAGAGCTACTGGGGGGTTGTGGTTCCCTCGCGCGGCGATTTGCGCCGATTCGGAATCGCGCTAGCGGTGTTGCTGGCCTTGCTCGGCGGCTATCTGTGGTACGTGGGAGCGGTTGGCGTCGCCCAGCTTGTACACGCGGCTTCGCTGATATTGCTCGGGACCGGCTTGATGCGGCCTGTTGCGCTGAAGCCGGTCTACTTTCCCTACATGTGGCTGGCGAGGATGGTGGCCTTTGTCAATATCCACCTGCTCTTGGGGCTAGTTTTCTACACGCTTTTTACGCTGACCGGGCTTGGTATGCGCCTTTTGGGACGCGATCCGCTCGACCGCAAAATCGCTCGCGGCGCGGAAAGTTACTGGCAGCGTCGGGCCTGTTCTTTGTTTCCTCGCGACCATTATCGCAAGCGCTTTTGAAGCCCCACTAAGCCTTGCTCTTGTTTTGGCCAGCCGTTATATTTAGGCCTCTTGGGAGGCCCCTTAAAACGGCCTCAAATGGATTCTACGAAAGAACTTAGCTCATTCGCCAAAGACAGCCATTGGATGCGCCAGGCCCTACACGAGGCCGAGTGCGCCGGCCGGCGCGGCGAGGTCCCGGTCGGTGCTGTCGTCGTCGGAGCCGGGCAGGTCTTGGGCCGAGCCGGCAACGCCATTGAAGCGACGCAGGATCCCACGGCTCACGCGGAGATGCTGGCCTTGCGCCAAGCCGCAGCGGCTTTGGGGACGCGGCGCTTATTGGCGACGACGCTCTACGTCACTTTGGAACCTTGCGCCATGTGCGCTGGGGCTGTGGTTTTGGCCCGGGTGCCACAGCTGGTCTTCGGGGCCGCCGATCCTAAATCTGGAGCTTGCGGCTCGTTGTGCAACATTGCGGAGGATCCTCGGCTCAATCATCGCTGTCAGGTCCGCGGCGGGGTGCTAAAGCGAGAATGTGCCGAGTTACTCAAGAGTTTTTTTGCGGCTCTGCGAGCGGCCAAGTAGATTGAGGAGAGGTGCCGGAGCGGTCGAACGGGCCGGTCTCGAAAACCGGTGTGGCTGTATGGTCACCGTGGGTTCGAATCCCACCCTCTCCGCCATTTATTTAAGGTACAATGCTTTTGTGGAGAGATGACCGAGTGGCCGAAGGTGCACGACTGGAAATCGTGTGTAGGGCAACCCCCTACCGAGGGTTCGAATCCCTCTCTCTCCGCCATAATTGATCCGGACGGGGCAGTAGCTCAGCTGGGAGAGCGCCAGGTTCGCAATCTGGAGGTCGTGGGTTCGATCCCCATCTGCTCCACCATATTTTTCGGATACCCGCTGTGAAATGCAGTATTTTAGGTCGTGCTAGATGGGGAGATAGCGGTGCCCTGTACCCGCAATCCGCTATAGCGGGATTGAATTCCCATCCAGAGGTTTTAGCACCTCTTGTTCGGCCAGAGTAAAGTGGCGCTGAAGACCGGATTCTGCGCAATCAAGAGCTTCTGAACCCCGTCAGGACCGGAAGGTAGCAGCGGTAGGAATGTCTCTTGGTGTGCCGCAGAGTGATCCGGTTGGAGCTAACTGGCTCTGGGCAGGCCTGAGGGCGGGATCGAAGATGGGTGCACGGCCTTTTAATTTTTCCTCCAGCTTGGCTGTGTCGAGCAACGCAATGGCCTATCAGGTAACAGCACGCAAATGGCGTCCCCGCCAATTCGACGAAGTCGTCGGGCAGGAGCATATCACCGCGACCTTAAAGAGTGCTGTCCATTCCGGGCGCATCGCGCAGTGCTACCTGTTTTGCGGCCCTCGCGGCGTGGGCAAGACCACGACCGCCCGGATTCTCGCCAAGGTCCTCAACTGCGCCGACCCCCGCGACGGCAATCCTTGCGAGGCGTGCGATTCCTGCCAGAGCATCGCCTCCGCCACTAGCATGAACGTGCTGGAGATCGACGGGGCCTCCAACAACAGCGTCGATGACGTCCGCGAGTTGCGCGAAGTCGTGCGCTACGCCGCGACCGCAGGCGTCTATAAAATTTACATCATCGACGAAGTTCACATGCTTTCGACCGCGGCGTTCAATGCGTTGTTAAAGACGCTGGAGGAACCGCCAAAGCACGTGGTTTTCATCTTCGCCACCACAGAGGTACAGTCGGTCCCCGACACCATTCTCTCGCGTTGTCAGCGCTTCAATTTTCGCCGCATCTCTTCCGGTCAGATCGCCGCTCATTTGGGCACCATTGCCCAAGCCGAGGGCATTGCGGTTGAGGAGGGAGCACTTCATCTGTTGGCTAGCCGAGCCGATGGTGCCTTGCGCGACGCTGAAAGCCTACTCGATCAAGTGGTCTCATTGGGCGCAGAGGTGTCGCAGCAAGCCGTGGTGCAGGTGTTGGGGCTCGTCGATCGCGGCCTCTACTTTGAATTGCTCGACGCCATGCGCGAAGCAGCCCCCGCACAGGTCTTGGAGGTAGTCGCCCAAGCCGTTGACGAAGGGGTCGATATTGAGGAATTCGTCTACGGCCTAGTTGAGCTTTTGCGCCACTTGCTCTTCGCCAAGATACAGGGCGGGACCGACGAGTTGGACATGGCCGAAGACGCTCGCCGCCGCTGTGGTGAGCTTGCCACAGCTATGGCGGTCGAAGATTTGCTGCGCATGATGCAGTCGCTGTTGGATTTAGAAGCGGATCTAAAGCGTTCGCTCCAGCCGCGCTTCCGCTTAGAAATCGCCTTGGTGCATCTGGCGCTGATGGGCCGGTCTGTCGATGTGGGCGAATTGCTGCGCCGCTTGCAGTTGCTCGAAGGGGCGCAGCCGCGCCCTCTAGGCCGCGGCCGGAGTGAACAGCCCCCGCCTCCGCCCCCAAGCAGTCGCCACGAACAGGCTGCATCTCCACCC
>RKRN01000264.1 GCA_007571365.1 Candidatus Latescibacterota bacterium | reverse complement strand
CGACCTACGAGTTTCAAGTGCAGGCGGTCAACAGCCAAGGAGCCAGCGCATCGGCGCGTGCGACGGCCACGCCCGCTGCTTCCAATCCGCCCGGCAACCGAGCCCCAACGCTGGGCGGCCCGACTATGGTGACGGTCGCCGAAAATAGCACCGGCGCGGTGGCCACTTATATGGCCAGCGACTCCGATGGCGACGCGCTGACGTGGACGTTGGGCGGGGCCGATGCCACCGCCTTGAGTCTCAGCGGCACGGGCGCAAGTCGGGACCTGACGTTCAATAGCCCACCCGATTACGAAAGCAAGAGCACCTACCAAGTATCCATCACCGTCAACGATGGCTCCCTGTCGGACACCCTCTCCGTAACGATCACGATCACCGACGTCGATGATGAGGACCCCGATTCACCCGGCAACCGAGCCCCAACGCTGGGCGGCCCGACTATGGTGACGGTCGCCGAAAATAGCACCGGCGCGGTGGCCGCCTATACGGCCAGCGACCTCGATGGCGACGCGCTGACGTGGACGTTGGGCGGGGCCGATGCCACCGCCTTGAGTCTCAGCGGCACGGGCGCAAATCGGGACCTGACGTTCAATAGCCCACCTGATTACGAAAGCAAGAGCACCTATCAAGTCGCCATCACCGTCGACGATGGTTCCGTCTCAGTCTCCCGTTCCGTAACGATCACGATCACCAACGTCGAAGAAGAGGGCACGGTGAGCTTGACGACGACGCATCCGGTGGTGGGGTCGCCGGTTACGGCACTGCTGACCGATCCGGATGGGGGTATCTACGGGGCGTCGTGGCAGTGGCAGACAGTCGTGCTCAGCAGTGGCCAGACCGCTAGCGAAACCGAGTCCTATCCCGAACTGTCTAGCCACACGCCCTCGGCCTCCGACCTGTGCAAGGGGTTACGGGCACGGGTGACCTATAACGATCAGCATAGCTTGGGGCGCACCGCTCAAAGTGCCCTGACCAATGGCGTTGTGGGGCTGCCGTCTGCGCCGCGCAATTTTGCGGCGCAGACGACCGGCTTGGGCTATCACACGGCGGCTCTGAGTTGGTCGGCGCCCTCGTCGGACGGGTGCTTGGCTATCACGTATGAACATCGTCATAAGGTGACTAGCGATACGGATTGGCCACCCAACTGGACGGATGCGGGCACGGCCACGCAAGCGAGTATCAGCGGCTTGCAAAGCGGCACGAGCTACACGTTTGAGGTGCGGGCGGAAAATAGCCAAGGGCCCGGTCCGTCGGCGTCGGCGACGCTGTGGACGCGGGCAAGTCTGCCGTCCGATCCGGACAGCGGTTCGGTTCGTTCGTTTACGGCCGCACCCAATCCGTTCAACCCGCAGACGGCCGTGCGGTTTGAGTTGCCGGAGGCGGGGCCGGTCTCGTTAGTGGTCTATAACTTGGCTGGCCAGCCGGTGCGGACGCTGTTGGACGGGGGCTTTTTGCCAGCGGGCAGCCATGTCGTACATTGGGATAGCCGCGACGAACAAGGCCACCTGGTCGCTTCGGGAGTGTACCTGCTGCGGTGGACGCGGCAAGACCAAATTATCGTGCGAAAAATTACGCTGCTGCGCTGAAAACGCTGCTCGCATGAACTCACCACAATGGCGCAAGGCGTTAATGGCCATGCGCCTAAATAAAAAATCGCCCGTGAATCATTCCACAAAAAATACCTTGCGCCTCGCGGCTTTTGGCTTGGGTGCGCTGTGTCTGTACGGCTGTCTGGAACTGGTGCGCCGGCCAGCGGCGAGCGAACCCAGCGGCTACGAGTATGCCTCGGCCGCCGACACCACAGCCACGAGCGCAGCTACCGTCCAACCCACGCCGGTACTAGTTGTCATAGATCGCCCCAAGCGCTCGCGCCAGCAGTTGCAAAATATCGAGCAGGTCAACAAGTACGCGTTCTGGTGCATTGAAAACGCCATGTGGAACGAGGCCCAATTGCACCTGGAACGCGCCCTAGCGCAAGACAGCTTGTCGGCCAGCTTGCACAACAACCTCGGGGTCATCTACGAGCGGCTCGGCAAGGCCGACAAAGCCGCTCAATTCTACGAGCGGGCGCGGGCCCTCAACCCCACCCGCGTGGCTTATGCCGCCAATTTGCGCCGCCTGCAACAATACCAGCAGGCCGGCCTCGACTCTACAGACTCACTTGATATATTCAGAGCGGACGATGATCCGCGCTCGCGGACCAGACGCCCGGACTATTCACCCACATCAATCGGAGAGTGAACGTGCAGGCTATAACGAGATTCCGCAGCTTCGCCTGCGCCGCCCTGCTCGCTTGGGGCGCCGCAGACCTCGGCGCCCAAGACATTCTCACTTTGCAATTGCAGCAGGGGTTCGGGAAAAACAAGGTCCGCTACCGAGACTTCCAATGGGAAATTCTCGAAAGCGAGCACATAGAGCTTCACTTTGAGTCTGAATTCCAGAATCTGGCCGTGCAGGCGATCGAGTACCTCGAAGAGGGCTACGATCACATCAGCCAAATTCTGCACCACGAGCTTTCGCACCGGCCGCCGGTCGTCATCTATCAGTCGCACTACCAGTTCCAGCAGACCAATATCTTTCCCGACTTTCTGCCGCCCGGTGTCGCGGGCTTTGCCGAGCCGCTGCGCTTCCGCATGGTAGTTCCTTTTGCGGGCGACCTCGACGAGTTCCGCAATGTCCTCGTCCACGAACTGGCCCACATTTTCCAGTACGACATCATTCACAAAGGCCCCATTCGCCGCATCACCAGCCCGATCGCCCAGCCGCCTACTTGGCTGATGGAGGGCATGGCCGAATACACCACCCCGGGCCGCAATACCATCGACGAAATGGTCCTCCGCGACGCCGTACTCACCGATGGCCTCATCCCCATTGAAACCATGAATCAGGCTTGGGGCCAAGGCAACGTATTCCTCGCCTACAAGCAAAGCCACGCCCTCATGGAGTACATTGCCCAAGAGTACGGCCCCGAAAAAATCAGCCGCATCCTCCGCCTGTGGGACAGTCAGCACGACACCGATAAGCTCATGGATCGCCTGATTGGCATGGACTTAAAAACCCTCGACGAGCACTGGTCGGCCCAGATGCGCAAAGCCTACTGGCCCCTCTTGCAGACGCGCGACTACACCTCTGAATTCGCCGAGAAAATAGGCGACGACGATACTATCAACAGCTTCTCCAGCCCCTGCTGGTCGCTCAGTGGCGACATGCTCGCCGTCCACTCCTCAGACGGGATCGAACAGCACGTGGACATCATCCGCCTGCGCGACGCCTCGCTCGTTGAGCGAGTCACTGGAAACATGCGCGCTGCCGCCTACGATCACCTCAGCAGCGGCAGCGGCACCGTGGCTTGGGCACAGGACGGCCAGACCATCGCCTTTGTCGCCAAAGAAGGTCCTCGCGACCGCATTATGTTGTGGGATCTCTACGACAAGAAGCTCGTGCAGACCCTGACCATGCCCGATGTGGATCTCGTCGAGAGCCTAACCTGGTCCCCCGACAGCCGCCAACTCGCCTTTATCGGCACCGGACAGGGCCAGAGCGATCTCTACATCATAGACGTGCAGACCGGCGAGCGGCGTCAGCTCACCGGCACACCTGAGCGCGAAGATTATCCGAACTGGTCGCCCGACGGCCAGCGCATCGCCTTTAGCAGCAAGTACCGCAACCAGTTCGACATCAAAATTTACGATCTGGCCGAGAGCACAGCGCACACGGCCATATCCAGCCCCACCGACGACCTGTGGCCTCAGTGGCTGCCCGAAGGCAACAAGCTGCTTTTCGTCTCCACCCGCGACAAGATCAACGACCTGTTCGTCTATCACCTCGACGAAGGCCGCGAGTTTCGCTTGACCCGCAGCCTCAGCGGCATTATGAACCCGGCCCTCTCGCCCGATGGGCGGCAAATCGTGTTCAACACCTATTTCAAGGGCCGCAGCCACCTCTACCGGATGGCCATGCCCGAATGGCCCGAGGTCAAGCGCAAAGACGCCCAGCTACTGGCCCGCGTGGCCGAAGCAGCACCGCCAGCCGAAGCAGCAGCGCCAACCGCCGAAGTCCTAGTTACAGAGATACCCCCAGAGCGGCCCGTGGTGCAGGGGGACGCCGTGCTCTCCGACCAAGGCGGCATCCCAAGCCTAGGACAAGTCTCGGCCCTGAAGGATCAGGGCATCTCGAATGACGCCGTACTCCTAGCCGGGGCCAGCGGTCCGTTGGCACCCACCGAATCCCAACAGCCCAAAGCCTCCGTTCCGCTCACCGCCGCCGCTGACAGCGATGACGACGAATTGGAACTGCGCCGTCGCCGCTACACCCCCAAGCTCGAATTCGACGGTATCTCCGTGCAGATGGGCTATTTCGATGGGTTCTTATCGTCAATTGCCCAGCTAAGCATGAGCGATCTTTTGGGCAATCACTCGCTGGTTTTGGCCACGGATTACGTAGCCGCGCAGGACATCAGCAATGACTTCAACTTTGCCGCTAGTTACACATACTACGGCAAGCGACCCACATACCACGTCTCCATTTTCAATTGGAACCAGTACTTCATCAACAATCGCAACTTCCTCGTCCAAGGCTCTTCCACCACTCGGGGCATTAGCCGCCTCCAGCAGCGCGGTGCGCTGGCCAATGCCAGCTATCCGCTCGACCTGTACCGCCGCCTCGACCTGAGCTATACCTATGTCGGCGAGCAAGAAGAACAGGTCAGTCCCTTCTACGAGCCAGATTCTACTACTACCAGTGCTCATCTGTTCAAGACCGCATACGTCCACGACTCCATTACCTACGGTCTTTTGGGCGCCACCGCTGGTAAGCGCTACTTCCTCTCGGCCGGGCGCACACTCAGCCTTGGCCCAACCGCGCGCTCTTTCTCGCACCTCGAATTCGACTATCGGCACTACTTGCGGCTGGGACGTTGGTCGGTGCTAGGCCTGCGAGCCTATAGCGTGGGGTCTTTGGGCCGCGATGCCCTCGAATACAACTTAGGGGGGCCGACTTGGTACCTGCCCTTCTATACAGGCTTCAACCTCAACACCGGCCCACTGCGCGGCTACCAATTCTCGGCCTTCACCGGCAGCCGAGTTCTGTTGACCAACGTCGAGTTGCGCGTCCCCTTTGTGCGCGGCATCCTCTTTGGCTGGCCCGGCACCTTCCTGATTCCGGCGGTTGATGGCAGCCTGTTTATGGATATGGGCATGGCTTGGAACAAGGGCGACAAAATCGACCTGTGGCCCTTCCACAACCCACACGCCGCCCCTACATCCGACCCGCGGCAGGTGCGCGCCAGCGTCGGCTTTGGCCTCTTAGTGTACTTCTTGCTGCCGATGAACTTTGAATTCGCTAGGCAGATGGACCTACAAGGCAATTTCTCGGACTTTAAGTTTCACTTCAGCCTTGGACAGAGCTTTTGATTATTATCCTCGCGCTGCTCATTGGCCTAGCGGGCTGCGGCGGTCGTAGCGCTTTCACACGCGTCGAGTTTCGCGCCCCGGCGCAACCCGACCCGGTCTTGCGCCCCTACCTCGCGGAAGTCGATCACATCGGCATCGTTTGCGCGACCAACATCGAACCTTTCCGCGAGCTAGACATCGAGAAGGTCATGGCGCGTCTGTCGAACGCCGTGGTCCGCAGCCTCGGCAATATGCCCAAAACCGAAGTGATGAACCAAGACGAAATCACCTACAAGCTCAAGGGAATTCAACTCGACTCAACGAGCGTCTACCAAGACTCGGTACAGGCCGTTCTCAAGCAAGAACTCGAGCTCGACGCCTTAGTCTTCGTCGAGCTAAGGCACTTACAGGCGCGGATGATGCCCATGTCGCCCACCCCCTACGGCATGTCGCCCAACCCCGGCATAGACCTGACCATAGATCTCAAGGTCAGCCTGATCAATCTCAACACCAATCAAGTTTGGCAACAGGGAGGCACACAGCGCAATTACCAACCGGTGCAACTACAGCTTTTCGGCGGCAATAAACAAGGCGAGCGCCAACTGCTCATGGCTCTCGCCCGTCCACTACAACGCTTCCTCTTCCGCATCGCCCCACCGCCCAAACCACAGACCCGCCACTTCGACCTAAGCGGCGATTAGGCACAAAAAAGCGGAGGGCCTTTTGCGGCCTCCGCTGAGAGCACTCATGGGCACTCGGCGAGTCGATCTTCCCATATTTTTAGAAACTCCTCAGGCGTTGCAATGCTCACCCCTAGCAGTGGAAAATCGTTCGGATTGCGCGTGATCAGAACGCGAGCGCCAACTCGAACGGCAGAATGGAACTGGATGGCATCCTCGAAATCGTCGCAGGCTGAGTCGATAGCCTGATTGATAATTTTGGCAGCAGGAGCCACAGAATCGAATGTATCCCGCAACAGTTTCAATACCTTTTTGGCCTTTGTTTTGCTTTCAGCTTTTCGCACAATGTAGTAAATGTTGTTGAAGCTAATAGCTAAAATAAACGCCGTAAGGTCCCCACGCTCGGCCAGCGTCCAAACGCATGCAGAGGCTCGATAGTGGGGTTCGCGGCGTATGAGTACATCCAGCAGAACATTGGTATCCACCAACACAATCATCACCGTACCCCATATTTTTCACCAAGCGCATTTTCGAGCAACTCGCTCTCTGTTTGATCCGCTGGCAACTTCACGATCCCGGATGCACTGAGTGCAATCGGGCCTAGGGCGTCTTTCGGATCGCATTCTTGGTCAATCGTTTGAAAAAGCCGGACGAAAAGTGCCGAACCGCTGGTTTTCTTTTTTGCTGCGATTCGCTTGGTCTCGGCGATAACTTCCTCTGGTGCGCTCAAGGTTAGCTTCTTAACGGCCATCTTAGCCTCCTATTGGACTGCATTTATACGTATTATTTTTCTGAAAAATTACGTAATCTTGATCGGCTAATTTTAAACATAAAGAAGCGGAGGCCCCGAAAGGATCTCCGCTTCTTTGTGCGTACTCGGATAAGCACTAGCGCCGGCGCTTCTTGGGCTTGGCCGACTCCTTTTTCTCGGTCGCGGATGATTTGGAGGCTGGTGCCGACGTCGTCGTGGGTGCTTTCGTCGCCGATCTACTCGGCGGCGAACTGACCGAGGACCGCGGCGTAGGTGCCGGCGCATTGCGAACCCGCGGCTCTACCCGCCTTTGCCATACTTCCTCTTCGCGGCGCTGTACTTTGGCAGCCGCTGCCGGAGTGGTCGTGGTCGTATTCAGCCGGCTCGCTGCGCGCAAATCGTCGAGCTGGCGCGTACTGACTAGTTCATAACCTGGGGGCACGTAGTACCCGCCCGAACTCCGATAATACGGATCGTAGCCATAACTATAGGGACCATAGCCACCATAGTTGTAGGGGTAGCTATAGCCGCCGTAGTAGTAGGGGTAGTAGCCAGAGGCCGGATAATGGTAGCCACCGTAGCCACCATAGCCACCGTAGCCGCCGTAGCCGCCGTAGCCGCCGCGCACACCCGGATAGCGGTAGAGATCGTCCATGTAGTCGCGGTCGTCAAACTGGCCAATCGTCGGGGCCTCTATATCGCGGGCCGGGGCCTCGTCGTGCAAATCGGCGACCTCATAAGGGCTGCTGAGCACCGTGTAGCAGCCGCTGGCCATCAGCGCGGTTAGCGGCAGGGCCGAATACAAAACAAAAGCCTTCATTTTCATAGATTAGCTACCTCCTTAAGGAGCGTTTAACTCATCTCTCGATTTGAATATACACAAACCGGCAACGGGCACAAAAATAAAAACTAAAAGTTGTATCCCACGCCGACGACGAGGCGATTGATCGCGTAGTCCTCGCTAAGGACGTTATCTTTATCTTCGTATTGGCTCGAGTATTCTTCTACTTGCTTAAATGCACCCTGCACCCAAGCTATATCTATCTGTAAGGCCTCGTCAATCAATATCCCGGCACCGAGGGTGATAAAGCGTCGGTCTTCTTCAAGGCGGATGGGCGGATCGTCGGAGCCGGGGTCGCGCGGGCCAACAAACGGAACCGGATCCGCGAAGTAGCCGGCCCTCAGATCCAGTGCCACGACCGGCACCTGATACTCGACGCCGAAGTGATAGCGCAAGACGTCTCTGTACTGAGTCTCAAACGAGGTATCAGCGCGGAAGCCATATTCATCAGCTCCCTTGTATTCGCTCTGTGACCACTCGGCCAAGTGCAAGCTACCGGCCAGCGTCAGGCCCGGCAGGGCCTCGGCCGAAGCACCGACGCCGAACTCAAATGGTAGCGCGAGCTCGTAAGTGTTGCTCACCGCCGCGTCTGGGAATTCCGCTACGGTCCCGTCGTCGCACTCGATTAAGCCATAGTCATCTCCGAGTACTTCGCCTGGGGCACAGGGATTTACTTCATCATAGGATACAGGGCCGTTAAACTTGTAGCGAATTTTGTGCGCCCCCCCGGTGGCAAACGTCGCGCCCAATCTGTAGCGGGGCTCGTCGCGCGGCGTGCGCAGCATCGCGCCCAAGACGGCATAGGGCGTCCACTGGTATTCGTCTGTAAAGGTGTCGCGAGAGAAAAAGCGCTGCTCGTGGAATCGGTCCTGCGAATCCGCCCAGTCAAATTCATTGACGGCTTCGTCTTCACCGCTGACCCAACCCAAGGTCGCTCCCAGCGAAACGGCTGGCGACACATCAAGAGCAGCGGACACGCCCCACGATCCCAACTCGCCCTCGTGCTGGAAGTTGTGATCTGCATCAAGCCCTTCATCATCTCCTTGGAGATTGAGGCTCCAGTCGAAGTCCTTGATGCGGTTGAAGCCAGCCGCCAAGACCAAGCTGCCGCGATAGACTGGGTAAGGATAGACAAAGCCCAGCGAGCCAAAGCGCGTATTGGCCAGCTCGCTTCTCCCTGGAGTGCCGTTGAAAATCGAGTCGTTGGTGCGGCTGTTGCGCAGCAAAGAAACCTGTATCTCGCGCCGCTGCATCTGGGCCAAGCCCGCCGGATTCCAGTACATGGCCGTGAAATCGTCGGCCACCCCCACAAAGGCACCGCCCATCCCCATCGCCCGCACCCCAACTCCGGCGAAATTGTCGATGGCCCGCTCCTCTTGGGCCGCCGCGCCGACCCCCCAAAAGCCAAACAAAGCAATAGCCAGTATCTTCATAGGAATTTCCCCCTGTACGTGATGGACAGCTCCCGAATGGATTGGGAGCCGAAGTGATCGCTTCCCAGCGCGTTTTTGAGATAATACGCGACCCTTAGCTGCGGCTCTACAGTCCAAGCCCCGCCGACGTTCAAATAGCCTGCTACCACGCCCTGATCTTGCAAGCCGTTGTTGCGGCCCAAATCGTATTCGGCGAATAAGGCTATAAATCGCAAGCTCTTGTCGATACCCAACCACGCGGACCAGTCGCCATCGTCGGCATCTTCACGCGACCGATTAACGCCCGCGTGGACGCCGAGTTCCCCTAGCACCGAGGTGTAATTCTTGCTCAGTGCCAGATAGATGCCTTTGGATTTAACTTGGTAGCGCTGCGCTCTATACGGGCCGACACCCTGGGAATCGAAGCCCAACAGCAGCGCCGGCCAGATGTACCCCTCTTCGATGATCCGACACCGAACGGCCATGGCCACGCTCGGATACCAATCGACTGCACCCGTGCCAATGAGCTGCTCGCCGCCAAAAGATACCCCAACGCTCAGCCGCTTGAGTACGCCCACGTGCAAGCGGCCGACAGCTCCTCCATCGACAAACAGGCGAACACTTACCGCGTAGTACCCCTTGTCGACCAACCCAGCCGTCGGGCTATCGATCAAGCTGGTCAACTCGGGCCGGTCGGCCATGGCCGGACCGGCGGCAACGCAAAGACACAGTATCAGCCGCTGCAAAGCCCCTCCCGGTAGCCAATTTCTCAGAAATCTATTTCGCCCACCCCATCCCCTTGCAAGGTAATCCGCCGCTCGCAAGCTCTCGACTGAGCTCGGGCCGAAGCCTCCCCGTGCTCTAGCCACACATGGCAGCACCTATCGGGCAGCGAGCCATCGGCGCGCTCGGCCCACTCAACCAAGCAGACACCGTGGCCGTAAAAGTACTCTTCGGCCCCTAGATTCTCAAGCTCTTCAACTCCCCCCAGCCTATAGAGATCAAAGTGATAGACCGGCAGATCGCGCCCCCTACATTGCCCCACATATTCGTTAATTAAAATAAAGGTCGGACTCGTGACATAATCGGCCACTTGCAAAGCCTCGCACACACCTTGAATCATGCAGGTCTTGCCGCTGCCTAAGTCGCCGCGAAAGGCGACCACATCGCCCGGTGCCAAACGCCGGCCCAGCGCAGCACCCAAGGCGCGGGTCTGAGCGGCCGAGTACGTGGTGAAAACTCTTTTCATGGTGCCTTACTTGGGTTCCATAATCGCCACGGGCAAAATCATTTCTTCCAAGGATATACCGCCGTGCTGGAAGCTATCCTTGTAGCGGCGCTGGTACTTGTTGAACTGGGTCGGATAAACGAAGTAGAAGTCCTCGCGGGCGATGACGAAGCTATGCCCGAGTCCCGTCGAAGGTAGCCCGTAGGCCCGTGGATCGGCGATCAGCAGCGCGTCCTTTCCCTCGCAGCGAAGGTTCTGGCCATACTTGTAGCGCAGACTCGAAGATGTGCTGCGGTCTCCGTACACCACCGAAGCGCGCGTGCCGCGCATGGAGCCGTGGTCGGTCGTCAGTACTACCACCGCATCGGTGCGGGCAATGCCCTTGAGGGTGGCAAAGAGCGACGCATTGCCAAACCACGTCTGCACCAAGGCGCGAAAGGCCGCCTCGTTAGGTGCCATCTCCTTGAGCAGGTCTGACTGCGCTTGGCTGTGTACCAGCATGTCGAGAAAATTGTACACCACCGACACAAGTGGCCACTTGCCCAGCGACGATACCTTGCGGGTCAATTTGCGAGCCTCGCTAGTGTCTAGCACTTTGACGTAGTGCGAACCCGGTTTGAGCGCGACGCCCATGTCGCAGACCAAATCGTCGATGAATTGGTGCTCGTGCCGATTGAGGCTGTGTTCGTTGTCTTGGGCTTCGTGCCATAGGGTGCGGTACTTATCGGCGATCTCTTTGGGGAAAAGCCCGCTGAAGATCGCGTTGCGGGCAAAGGGTGTGGCGGTCGGCAAAATAGAGTAGTGGTAGGAGCGCTTGATGTTGAAGTACTCAGCTAACTGAGGCTCCATCACCATCCAGTGATCTAAGCGCAGGCAATCAACCACGATAAAGAATACCTGTCGGCCTTGTTCGAGATAGGGCATCACGAACTCGGGCACCACATCCACCGATAGTGGCGGCGAATCCTCCTCGTCTGCCACCCAGCGCGTGTAGTGCTGCTCGACAAAGCGCCCAAACTCGCGGTTGCACTCGCGCCGCTGAGCCCCAATCATCTGGCTGAGACCCGCGTCGCCCAAGCGCGCCATTTCGATGTCCCATTCGCAGAGTTGCCGATATACGTCAATCCATGTCTGCCAAGTCGCACCTGCAATCTGCTCGCGGATCTGGCCAGCCCGAAAGACGTAGTGCTGCCCGGCTTGGCTTTGGCGAATCTGCTGCGCGTCGAGCAACTGTTTGCAAGCCATGAAAATCTGGCTGGGATTGACCGGCTTCGTCAGGTAGTTGTCGATGCGGCGGCCAATAGCCTCGTCCATCAGGTGTTCTTCTTCGTTCTTGGTGATCATTATCACCGGCACGTTGGGATCGGCCATCTTGATCTGCTCTAAAGTCGAAAGCCCATCTAGCCCCGGCATCATCTCGTCGAGCAGTACGATGTCAAAGGGTACTTGGGCAATCAGAGCGATGGCATCCTCGCCGTTGCTCACCGGCGTAACCGCGTAGCCCCTTTGGTCGAGAAAGCGCCGGTGAGCGCGCAATAGGTCAATCTCGTCGTCGGCCCAGAGTATCTTTCGCTTATCCCCTTCCATCTGTCGCCTTTACCCTTATCTGCTAAGTACGCGACCCTTCCGAT
>RKRN01000053.1 GCA_007571365.1 Candidatus Latescibacterota bacterium | reverse complement strand
TATCGTCGGCAGCGTCAGAGGGGTATAAGAGACAGGGGCCGGGGTCGGGTGTGGATTCTGCGTAGCCGCCGCCCAAGCAAGCCACATCCCTCACGGCGAGGGCGCACCGCGGTCTTGGGGCTCCCAGCCGACGAGTTCTTTGGCGTTGGCGAGGTCCCACTTTTTGTCGGCGCCCAATGAGACTCCGTAGAAAATGCCGAATTGGGGCCGGGGAGCCTCGATGCAGCAGGCGGTCAGCTCAGAGACGTCGCGGGCACTGAGCCAGCGGTTTTCGCCGGGCGGATAGGGGCTGTTGACTTCCTCGGTGTCTGGGTAGTTGGCGATGCGGAGGCAGTAGGCGGAGATGCCGTATTCGTCGTAGTAAAAGCGGCCGAGGGCCTCGCCGAATGCCTTGCTGACGCCATACATGCTGTCCGGGCGGATCGGCATCTCCGGGGTGGTGTAGATGCCTTCTCGCTCGTAGAAACCCGTTACGTGGTTGGTGCTGGCAAAGACGACGACTGGGACCTTGTTGATGCGGGCGGCCTCAAAGATGTTGTAGGTGCCCTCGATATTGGTCTCCATGATCATCTGGTTGTAGCGCGTGCGCGGATAGCCCCGCTGAGTGATGGCGATGCCGAGGTGGACGATGGTGTCGATGCCTTCGCAGGCTTCTACCATGTTCTCGAAGTTGGCGAGGTCGGAGACCACGATTTCGTCATTGGGTTCGACCTCGGGAATGTTGCGGTGGAAGAGCAGGCGGAAGTCGTAGCGGTCTTTGAGGTGCCGGCGCAGGCCGGACCCGACTTTGCCAGCGGCACCGGTGATGAAAAGTTTCTTTTTCATGTTCCTTCCCTAGGTTTTGCTGTGTCTATACAGCCCCTACACCGACCGGTTCGGTAGTCTCGGTAGACTATAATCAAAAGCAAGGCGACCAGAAAGCATCAATCTCTCATTTGGCTGAGTGCTGGGCCGTCAGGGACGCGAGGCTGCCCAAGTTTCTCAGCGCCGGGAAAAGGCCGGTCCAAGCGGCGACGACGAGCAACGTGCCGATACCGCCGCTGACGACCGAAAAGACCGGGTTGAAAAGCTGGGCCACCAGCCCGGACTCAAAGCCGCCGATTTCGTTGGACGCACCGACGAAGATGGCCGAGACCGCTTGGACCCGACCCCGCATCTGGTTGGGCGTGCCCATCTGCGAGATGACGCGGCGGATGACCATGCTGACGTTGTCGAAAGCGCCGGTCAACGCCAGCATCAAAAGCGAGAACCAAAAGTTTTGCGAGAGACCAAAGAGAATAGTCGCCGCGCCAAAGCCGGCCACGCACCAGAGCAGGGTTTTGCCAGTGTGGCGGATGGGCGGCAAATGGGCGATGGCCAAGGCGGTGATGCTGGCACCGATGGCCGGGGCTGCGACCAACCAACCGAGTGCGGCTTCGGGCGCGAGGCCGACCGAGCTGAGGTCAATGATCTCGCGGGCGAAGATGGGCAAAAGGTACACCGCGCCGCCGAGGAGGACGGCGAACAGATCGAGCGAGATCGCCCCGAGGAGCAGCGGCTGGTCGCGGACAAAGCGCAGCCCAACGGCGATTTGCGCGAACATCTTGCCCCCTTGGATGCGCGGGGCGGGCGGCAAGATCATGGTGCTGAGGAAGAGGATGAAGGCCGCCGAGGAGACCGCGCTGAGCAGATAGGCGGCTTGGAGATTGAAGGCGATGACAAAACCGCCGATGGCCGGTCCGGCGATGCCGATGATCTGCTGCAAGCTGGTTGACCACTTGGCGGCGTTTTCAAAGAGCGCGTCCGGCACCAGTAAGGGCGCGATGGCTCGCTGGGCCGGCCAGCCTAAGCGGAGGAAGGACGAGTCCAAAAAGAGCAGCACGTACATCCAGTAGGTCGGCATCTGGTACCAGCTAAAGACAGCTAAGCCCAGCGAAGCGAGTGTCGCGCCGGCTAGACTCAGCATCATCAACTTGCGGCGGTCGAAGACATCCGCTAGATACCCGGCTGGCAGGGTCAACAGCAGCATGGGGATGGCTTGGACGAGACCGACCATGCCAAGGGAGAGGGCTTGGCCGGTGCGGTCGTACACCTCCCAACCGATGGCCAAACCTTGGGCGGCAGTACCCATTCGCACCAGCGAGGAGGCGATGAGATAACGCCGGAAAAGCGGGACGCGCAGGCTGGAGTAGGGGTCGTGTCTTTTGTGCAAATCAGTAGTGGTGTTAGTTATAGGCGGAGTGCGAGTTTGCTAAATTACCGGTGTGCTTCTGACTAGCGCCAGTGGCTCACCTTCGAGAAAGGAAATTGGCAATGTTGGCAATAGACGGCGGCCCCAAGGTCCGCGAGACGCCCTTTCCCAAGCGACATCTCTTTGGAGCTGAGGAGTGCCAGACCGCACTGCGGCTGTTTGCGCAAGCGCAGGAAAACGGCCATGCAATCGGCTACAGTGGGCCAGAGGAATTGGCCTATGAGCGGGAGTTCGCTGCGTTTATGGGAGGTGGTTACGCCGATTTGGTCAACTCCGGGACCTCGGCACTTTACGCGGCACTGGGCGCATTAAAGCTAGAAGCGGCTGGCGAGGTCGTGATCCCGCCGATTACAGATCCGGGTGGGGCGATGCCAGCGGCGCTGTTGTGCCAAGTGCCGGTGGTCGCCGATGCCGCGCCGGGGTCGTTCAACGCTGGTGCGGAGCAAATTGAGGCGGTGCTGACGCCTCACACCCGCGCTATTGTCGTGGCCCATATTGCCGGCGAGCCCGCGGATATGACGCCGATTCTGGCGCTGGCCGAGGAGCGCGGCATTCCGGTCATTGAAGATTGCGCCCAAGCCCATGGGGCGCGCTATAAGGGGCAGCTAGCGGGATCGTTGGGCACAGTGGCGGCCTTTTCGACCATGAGCGGCAAGCACCACGCAACCGGGCCGCAGGGCGGGGTGGTCTTTACCCGCCGCGAAGAACTTTGCTGGGAGGCCAAGCGCTTTGCCGACCGGGGCAAGCCCTTTAACACAGATGCGACCTCCAACCTGCGCGCCGGACTCAATCTCAACGGCAATGACCTGTCGGCCGCCATTGGGCGGGTGCAACTGAGAAAGCTCGATGCGATGATCGCCAAGCGGCGTTGGGTAGCGGCACAAGTAGAACAGGCCATTGCCGAGTGCCAGGCGGTGCGCTTGGGATGGCAGGTGGCCGAGTCGGAGGGGGTGTACTGGTTTATGCGCTTCCGCGTAGATGCCGCCAAGCTGCGGGTGGGCAAAGACGGCTTTGCTCGGGCCGTGGCCGCCGAGGGCATTCCGGTGACAGCCACGTATCGCTATATCCCCTCCGAGATGCTCTGGTTTAAGGAGCGGCAGGTCTTTCCCGGCAGCGACTATCCATGGGGATTGCCGGCGTATGGGGGAGACCGCCATGCCCAGTTCCCCTGTCCCAACGCCGTCGCTGCGGTTGAAAGCCACTTTATCCTGTCGATTCACGAGAATTTTGCCGAACCGGAGGTGGCCGATATTGCCGAGGCGTTTGCAAAGGTGGAGC
>RKRN01000017.1 GCA_007571365.1 Candidatus Latescibacterota bacterium | reverse complement strand
GCCCGCGAGTGGCTGGTCTCCGAGCTAGAGCGTTTGGGGATAGCAGAATTCTACCGACACGAGTTCCCAGTGTTGGTGCCGATTGACGAGGGGTTCTGGCTCGAATGCGGTGACGAGCGGCTCGAATTGTTCGGCGTCTGGCCCAACTTGGTGCGGACGCCGACGCTGCCACCGGAGGGAATTGCGGGGCAATTGGTGTATGGCGGCGAGGGCAGCCTACTCGAAGGACAGCCGGTAGCCAAGCGGATCGTCCTGCTCGACTATATATCGGGGACAGCTTGGGTGGATGCGTTTCACTTGGGGGCCGCGGCCGTAGTGTTCTTGGAATCGGCCGGGGCGCATCGCAAGGAAGCCGAGCAAAAATTTCTCGATGTGCCGGCCGACTTGCCGCGGCTCTATGCTCGCAAAGACGCGGCAGAACGGTTGCGGAGGTTGGCAAGGTCGCGGGCCGCGGTGCGACTGCGCGGGCGGATGGAGTGGCGGGAGGTGGTCGCACAGAACTTGGTCGCCGTGATTCCCGGGCGCGATGCGATCCTAAAGGAGGAGGTCGTCTTCCTCGCCGCGCACTACGACGCGGTGTCGCCAGTGCCCGCGTTAGCTCCGGGGGCCGAGCAAGCGGCAAGTGCGGCGGCACTGTTGGAATTGGCCCGGGGGTTTGCCGCGCGACCGCCCAAGCGCACAGTCGCGTTGCTGTGGACGGCCGGGCACTTCCAGAACATGGCGGGTATGCGCCATTTCGCGCCGTTACTGCTGGCGGCCGCCGGACAGCGAGAGGGCGAAGTGGCGGAGACCGCGCTTTTGCGGCGGCTCAGTGCGCTAAAGACGCGCTTTTTGGTGGGTTTGGATCTGTCGTCGCACAGTCCGCGGCTCGGGGCGTTCAGGCCGCGAGAGCCGTATCGCATCTCCCTACTCGCGCCGCCGATCACCGAGCGGTTGCTAAAGCTGGTAACGGCGTACGAAGACGCGGCGTTGGGGGGCAAGCGGGTGCTGGTCAATGGCCTAAAGCAGGACTTTGCCCGCCAGGGCTTGGGGGGAATGGGGCTGACGGTGCCGTTGGATGCGGCGGTAGCGGCCCTGACCGGATGTCCGGCGTTGGCCTTTTGCACGGTCAACGACAGCCGCGCCCGCTTTGACGCGCCCGACGATGCTGCTGGGGCGGTGCGATTTGACTGGTTGGCCGCTCAAGTTGCGCTGCTGCAAGGCGTACTGCCCGCGCTCATTGACGACCCGGCGTTGGAGCCGTGGGCTTGGGGCAATGATGCGTTTGGCACCATTCGCGGGGAAGTAGTCCACTACGGGCCGCGCAGCTATCTACCGGATCAGCCTACATCTGGGGCGTTGGTGCGACTGCGGTTGCGCCATCCGACGCTGGCTGGGGTGCGGCCGGATTTTTGGGCGGCGGCCAATGATTCGGGGCGGTTTGCCATTCCCGGGGTTGAGTCGGGTATCATCTACACGAAGCCGGTGCGGTTGGAAGCGTATCGGCTCGATGCGGAGCGTGGGATGGTGACGGATGCGCCGGACTGGGGGATCAATGGGGAGCGCAAGTTGCCGGGGCGGGCACTGACGGTGCTGATGGACGGTGCCGAAGCTGAGGTGCAGATCGTCACCGCGCCACTGCGCGGGACGACGCTGTTTGGGATTTTTGATCCGCGCAATTTGTTGACCCTAGAACGAATCCAAGCGATTGACGCGGCGCTGGAAGCCGAGCCGGTGGTGTACGGAGCCTGCCTGCCGCTGACGGCTCCAGAAATGGAGCTATTCAGCTATGTGAATCGGGTGGGGTCGTGGACAGAGCCGGTCGGCGTGATTTTTACCCAACCTACGGAGCGGTTCAAGGCCGTGATGGCCACGGGCCGCTATGGGCTGGGACGCCGCCTGCTGTTGCTCAACGGCACGGAGGATACGCCGAGCGGGGTGGGCTATGCGGTTGGTGGGAACGGGCGCATCGTGGAGACGGTGTATCGGGTGGCTTTTGATATGCACTTGCTCAATGGCGAGCGGATTGACCGGTTGGAGCGCCACGGCGTGCGCAATGGGCGGCTGGCGGCCTTTCACGAGCGGTCGGCCGGCTTGCTCAACGCAGCAGCAGCAGCACGCGCCGAGCACCGGCACCGCGACTTTGTCGATCGGGCGCGGCGCGCTTGGGCGCTGGCCGCGGCCGCCTATCGGGACGTGGAGCGAACGCAAGCAGGGGTGGTGCAGGGTGCGCTCTTTTTGTTGGCCGTGCTGATTCCCTTTGCCCACTTTGCCGAGCGGTTGGCGTTTGGGTTTGCCGATTTGCGGCGGCAGGTATTGGGGTATTTCGCGCTCTTTCTCGTAGGTTTTGTCGCCCTGCGCTATGTGCATCCGGCCTTTGAGTTGGCGATCTCGCCGGCGATTATCCTGCTCGGCTTTGTCATCTTGGCGTTGGGGATCTTGGTCACGTTTCTGGGGATGTCGCGGCTGAACCGGGAGTTGCAGGAACTGGGCAATCGGCGCGGGCAGATCGCAGTGCAGCGGTCCGGCGCAGTGCTAACGTCGGTCGCCGTGGGGTTGGCTCATTTGCGGCGGCGACCGTGGCGCACCGGGCTGACCTGTGCGACGCTGGTGCTGTTGACCTTTTCCGTGCTGTCCTTCACGTCGGTGCGCGCTGCGCTACACACGAATTGGATTGCGATTGGTGCGGATGCAGCATACGAGGGCGCGTTGGTGCGGATGCCGGGCTGGCAGGCTATGGAACTGGCCGGCTACGATCTGTTGCGCGATTGGTTTGGCGACGAGCAGGTAGCACCGCGTGCGTGGCTGTCGGTGGGATCGCTGGCATCGTCCTACCGAGTTGAGCGGGATGACGCCGAGGAGCGAGCGGTCGGAGTCTGGGGGTTTGTTGGGCTGGCGGCGCAAGAGGAGCATTTGCTCGGCCCGGAGGTGGTGGCCGTGTTGGCCGCGCCGTTGTGCTCCAGGCGCTTCGTGCGGCTGCCGACGTAGGCAATCGAGAACGTGAGGTTGTTGCGCAGCTGCTCCTGAATCTCGACGTTCCACTGGTGCGAGTAGGCCGGCTTCGTGCGCGGGTTGGCGTACCATCCGGCGCTGCCGAACGGGGACGGGTCGGGCAGCGGCGCTCCGCCGAGCTGGTTGGCGCGGCCGACGGTGGTCAGCCCCTCGCCGATCGCGTTGTAGGCCGGCTGGGCGAACTGCTTGTCGGGCCAGGTCCCGATCGACTGCTGGAAGCCCTGCATGACACCCGTGAGGCTGTCGTAGTTCACGCCGTACCCCGCCCGCAGCACCGTCGTGTCGCGGAGCCGCCAAGCGATGCCGATCCGGGGCTGGTAGCCGTCGTGCGCCGGCTCGTACATGTTCGGATCGGACGCCAGCCTGATGTGCTGGCCGCCCGGCAGGTCATCCAGCCTGCCGCTTCCCGGAATGCAGGGCGCGATGCCGACCTCGGAGCAGGGGCCCGGAAGGCTGCCGCCGCCGATCAGCCAGTCGCCGGTGTCCCAGTCGAAGCCGTTCTGCATCCCTCGGTTCATCTGCCAGACCCAGTAGG
>RKRN01000341.1 GCA_007571365.1 Candidatus Latescibacterota bacterium | reverse complement strand
CTTGGTCGGCTCCTTGGGCTTGGGCTCCACCAGCAAGGTGCCGGTAAAGCCAATCGCCTTTTTGTGTTCGACGGCCATCTGCAATAAGCGGGCGAGTTGGTCTTGCTCGTGGGCCATGTTGGTGTTGAGCAAGCTGGAGTACCCCTCGCGCCCACCCCAAAATACGTAGTTGGCTCCCCCGAGCCGGTGGGTGCATTCCATGGCTTTTTTGATCTGCGCCGCAGCCCAGGCGAAAACGTGGGCGTCGGGGTTGGTGGCGGCCCCATGCGTAAAGCGGGCGTGCGAGAAGCAGTTGGACGTGCCCCACAGCAAGCGGACGCCGGTGTCGGCTTGCAATTGCTCGGCTAGCCCCACGATGTGGTCAAGGTGCTCGTTGCTCTCTTTGAGGGTCTCGCCCTCGGGGGCGATGTCGCGATCGTGCCAGCAGTAGAATGGTGCGCCTAACTTGGTGATGAACTCAAAGGCCGCGCGCAAGGTGTCCTCGGCGCGCTGCATGGGATCGGCAGCCCGGTCCCAAGGCCGGTCGTACACTGGAGTCGGGCCGAAAGGATCGATCCCCCCGCCCTTGAAGCTGTGCCAAAAGGCCACCGAAAAGCGCAGGTGCTCGGCCATAGTTTTGCCGCCGACTAGGGCCTCGGCGTCGTAGTGCTTGAAGGCGAGGGGGTTTTTGGCAGCCGGGCCTTCGTAGGCAATTTTTTCGATACCCTTAAAAAATTCGCGCATGGTTTTCCTTTCTGAGTTGGGCAGTGGGCTACGGGAAGTTCAACAAGTCCAGTGGCTCAGGCGAGCAAGGCGCCGGCGCGGTCGAAAAACGGCGGCCTCACTCTGGCGTGACGTAAGCGGCGGTGATGCCGCCATCGACGACGAAGGTCGCGCCGGTGATAAAGGAGGCGTCGTCCGAGGCCAAGAAGACGACGGCCCGGGCGATCTCCTCGGCCTCGCCAAAGCGGCCCATGGGGATGTGGACCAAGCGGCGCTGGTGCTTGGCTTGGCTGTCGAGGTATTTCATCAGCAACTCGGTGCGCAACGGGCCGGGGCAGAGTGCGTTGACGCGGATGTTTTCGCGGGCGTGGACTACGGCTAGCTCGCGCGTCATGGCGAGGACGCCGCCCTTGCTAGCGGTATAGGCCAATTGGGGCGTGGCCGCTCCGAGCAAGGCGACAAAAGAGGCGGTGTTGACGATCGCGCCACCGCCGGCGCGGCGCAGGGCCGGAATGCCGTATTTGCAGCCCAAAAAGACGCCCTTGAGGTTGACGGCCATAGTCAGGTCCCACACCGCTTCTTCGGTGTCGATGGCGTCGGCGTCGGCGTGGTGGGAAATGCCGGCGTTGTTGAACAGCACGTCGAGGCGGCCAAAAGCGGCTTCGGCCTGCTGTACCATGCGCTCGCAGTCGGCGGCGCGGGACACATCGGCGGCGATGGCGATGGCCGGCCCGTTGTCGGCGGCGATGGCGGTGGCGGTTTGTTCGGCCGTGGCCGCGTTGATGTCAACGGCGGCGATGTGCGCACCTTCGCGGGCGCAGTGCAGGGCGGTTTGGCGACCAATGCCCGAGCCAGCACCGGTGATGAGGACGACTTTGTCGGCGAGCTTCACGATGCTACGGCCCGCGCTGCTTCGCCTACGACTTCTGACAGTGCCGGATGCGCGTGGACGGTGCGGGCGACGTCCTCGGCACTGGCGCCAAACTCTAGGGCCAAGACGCCCTCGGCAATCAAGTGCGAAGCCTGCGGCCCGAGGATGTGCATTCCCAAGAGTTGGTCGGTGTGTGCATCGGCGACGACCTTGACTAGGCCGTCGATGTCGTCCATGCAGTGGGCGCGGGCATTGCCGCGAAATTGGTACTTGCCGACGGCGACAGCATGGCCGGCCGCGGTGGCTGCTTCCTCGCTCGCGCCTACAGAGGCCAGTTCCGGGTGGGTGTACACGACCGCGGGTATGGCCGCGTAGTTGACCTGCCCGGTGCGCCCAGCCATCTGCTCGGCGACCGCGACCCCTTCGGCTTCGGCCTTGTGGGCCAGCATCGGCCCGGGCCCGAGGTCGCCGATGGCCCAGATGCCGTCGACGTGGGTGCGCCCCGGCGCGTCGACGAGGACCTGCCCACGCTCATTGACGGCCACGCCCACGTCTTCTAGCCCCAACCCGGCACTGCATGGTTTGCGTCCCACGGCCACCAACACCTGCTCACACGCCTCGACGCGCTCCTGATCGCCGGTTGCGATGGTCAGCCTCACTTGGCCTTCTGCGATCGCAGCGGTTTGAGCTTTGGCTCCGAGCAGGAATTTTAGCCCCTGTCGCTTGAGCAGCCGCTCTAGCTGCTGGGCCATTTCTCGGTCCATCCCCGGCAAAATCTGCTCCATGGCCTCCACGACGAGCACTTGGGCACCCAACCGGGACCACACGGACCCCAGTTCCAACCCAATGGCACCGCCGCCAATGACGACGAGCCGCTCGGGCACTTTTTCTAAGGTTAGGGCTTCGGTCGAACTGATTATGTGTTTGCCATCAAAAGGCAGATTTGGCAGTTCCACCGGTGTGCTCCCAGTGGCCAGCAGGATGTGCTTGGCCGACAGCACTCGCTCGCCGTCGGCACCCTGCACCGCCACGCTGCCCGGGGCGAGGACTTGGCCCATGCCAGTGAAATGCGTCACCCCGCGGCCCTTAAACAGCCCCTCAATGCCCTTGGTCATGGTCTGGACAATTTTCGCTTTGCGCACCATCATGGCCGGCAGATCCAAGCCCACTTCGCCCAGCCCGATTCCGTGCTGCTTCAACCCCTTCTTGGCTCGGTAGAACAGCGCACTCGACTCCAGCAGGGCCTTGCTGGGGATGCAGCCGACGTTGAGGCAAGTGCCGCCGAGGTAGCTTTTGTCGATGCAGACTACCTTCATGCCGAGTTGCGCCGCCTTGCTCGCAGCTACATAGCCGCCCGGCCCGGCACCGATGACGACGAGATCGAATGTAGAGTCGCTCACAGTTGTTCCTTTTTGCATGATTGATTCGCAGCACACTTTAGGATGTCCGCTGATTTCTTGCCAGACAGTCACCTGACGAACTGCCAAACATTGCTATTCTTTAAGGCACTGCCCCGCTGAGCTGAAAAGACTCGTTCATTGCCTTAGTCACAATTACTGCAACGTCGATGTATTTGCGTATCTATGCCAACGCTCCCTCAAAGAACTATTACTATGGATTGTCCAGTAAATAACTCGGGTGAGGTGTAATTCTTCGTAACTAATTTTAAACGCATCGAGAGCCGGGCGAGCGTCGGGTTCGGGTAAGCCGAAGGTCCCTAGTACACGTCTCAAGATGCCTGAACTCAAGCCTTCTAAAGAAGCGTCGGGACCAAGTTCATCGAAGGCCTCTAGTACATGGTCTCTGATTTCGGTTGATAACGACGATTCAGCAAGTAGTCGCTCTACTGGAAGCGGATTCCCTGCTTTTGCGTACTTATTCAGATGCAAGATAATCGTCTGACGCTTTACCTCAAAGGCTTGCATCAGTTCGGCTATTGATTCCCCGGCTTGGAACCGTTCGCCAACTT
>RKRN01000118.1 GCA_007571365.1 Candidatus Latescibacterota bacterium | reverse complement strand
CTCGACGTGGCTGTAGCCGGTCTCCCGCAGCTTGTGCGCTTTTTGCTCAAATTCCGCTACGGATAGGATCTTATCGCCGATCTGCAGGACCGGCTCTTGTGCACACCAAGCCGCGCCACGCAAGGCGAGGAGCGCGAAAATGCTAACTAGTGGGTATTTCACTTTGACAAGCCCTTCTCGATGATGCTTGCGCCATCTACTTCGGATATCTTTGTTGCAGGTATTATTGCTAACGCCGTGTAACTTTCGGACCAACGTACACGACATAAAGTGGCTCGGCTGCTGTTACAGGCCACGAAAAATGAATGCGAAGTGGAGGATGGTAGTTAATCTTTCCGTGCCAAGGGCAGAACAGGGATTCTCCCAGACTATCTGGATGCGGAAACGTTATCTCAGATCGAAAATTGCTCTTCTCAGTATCAGATGAATCAGAAAAACGCGCTCGTTCCCCGGTGAAGTATTGAGTGTAGAGTTCGTGCCCTTCGGCCGTGCGCCTTCCTTCCGAGTCAAAGCATATTTTGAATCGATCTAGGGTCTTAAGGCAACTGAGTATGTCTTGGGCAGCCTTGAAGACTAAAGGATATCCTTGGAGCGGATTAAAGCAATCTGAGGAAAACGTCAACTGCGTACAGCGAGCCCGCACCATATCTGCCAACACGTTCCACGACGTAATTTGAGTAGGTGCCGCATGTAACGCAGCTTCCAACACACGGACGTCCCGATAGTTTACGACCTCAATCCTCTTGTACCACGTAACTACGGCCGGTGAGAAGTCCCAAGAAGATGGAATTAGGCTCACGAGGCTGGTGCCGATTTCATCCAAGCATCGGTACGCCGCTTCTCCCATGGCGGTATCTGTAACAATGTTTCCTTTGCATTCGAGCCAATCATCTTCACCGTGAAGACGCTCGTCTTCCCAAAACGGCTCATGACGGGTCAACCACTGCATTACGGAGCGTCGTCTGTCTGTGGTCAATTTCTGGATCGCCTGATGTAGTCGCATTTCTCGGGTTACTTGAACATTTACGAAATTCCTGTGACAATAGAGTTCACGCCCGTGTTGCTGTACTGTCTTGCGGATGACCATAACCCGATCAAGTGCTTCGTGGAATTTACCAAGATCATAAAACTGTCCGTGGATTGACAAGTCATTTGCGAGGAGTTTCACCGTTAGTCCCATCCTGCGAAGTAGTTCATATCTTTGTCGAACTGATCGAAAAATCCATCCGGCCAAGTGTCGATGTTGCCCGTTCTATCTAGGACTGGACTCACCACTTGTGCTCCATCGTCCGACCGCGATTGAAAGAAGTGAATCGCAATCCGCTCGGCTGGTATTTGGCCCGCTTTGACAGCGCGGCGAATGCCGTTTAGCACGTGATCGCTGTGCGTCTCCAGAATGACTTGGACACCAGATTGTGCGACTGTTGACAGAAATTGTCCCATCAGTGCTTGTCCTGCAGGGTGAAGGTGGACCTCTGGATTTTCGATTAGCAAAATAGCTTCGCGTTTTGCGGCAAGTGCGGCGATGATGATAGGCAGAACTTGGGTGATCCCAAACCCAGCATGAATGGGGCGGTGGAAGTTTGTGGCGTCAGAGGTGCGAAGCCCCAGAGTAACGCTATTCGCATTGGGGACGGGAGCGACCTCCAAGCGACATTCAAAAAAAAGGTTCGCAGCCGCGCCTCCACTTGTTGCAGCAGATTTTTGCTCGACGCATCTGGCAGTACGAGGTGCTCGTCGACCTGTTCGTCGCGCTTGGAATACAACACGCTCGCGGCATATTCTCCAGACGGTCCCACCACCGGCGCGACCTGCGGATCGTCTATTCTGTACATCTCTCGTGGACCGATTCGTTCCGCCGTGAGATAGGTGAGATCCCTTAGACGCTCGGATAGGGAGATGTTTGCATTTGGCGGAAGTAGATAGCGAAGCTGCGCTGGATCATCTGTCGCATCGCCGTTGGCGACCAAGCGCTTGACGATCATGGACATCTCTAAACGGTCTCCCGTGAATGTCCATTGATAGGGAGCTTCCTCATCCACCAAGCCGATCTCGCACCCGCGCCGACCATGTATTTTGTCCACGATGTCGGCTACGGTGCCAAGTTGAACAGACTCGCCGTTGAGCATGAGACGCAGGGACCATTCATGTTCGCGCATGGTCTGGTGTAGCAAGACAAGGGCCTGAAGCACTGAAGACTTTCCCGAGGCGTTGGTGCCTGACAATAATGTCAGCGGACGCAGTGGAAGATGAAGTAGTTCAAAGCATTTGAAATGCCGCAAATCAAGTTGTGTGAGCACCGAGTACCTCCTTGAATATCGCACTGATAACGTGAAACCGATGTCGAACTTTTCGCGCATCGCTCGGCCCCCGAGTGATAGATGTTACGAACTCGTCGTCTTCTATCAGTGTATAGAACTTGCTCTTGAGGTCCTCTGCATGGGCATTAACCAATTCTTCTGGATAGCGCGACAATCCGGTTGACATGACATCCCAAAGCGAAGCATTGAGGACACCTCGTTTTTCCTGCCCTTTGCTGTGCTTTCTGAAAGCATGTATGCCGAATACTTTGTGATTACTTATAAGGCTGCGCCGAAATTCCTCCGACAGGCGCGATATATCTTCTGGTCGCAGACTGTTCATCTTTTTTAGTACTTGTGCTAAAAAATCGTCCATATTTCCCTTGTATTCATCAAGAGAGAGCAGTTGGAAAGCACAAAACCGGTTGACAAACTCGCGATCTCGCATTGTATCCTTATTCAGGCTGTTTCCCGTCGCTTTTAAAAAAATATCTGTGCATACTTCATCCTTGAGAAACCGGGTCGCCGCGCCCATATACAAGCTATTGCGCATCTGCTGTCGGGTAAGGGGAATTCCGCCATTCACGTGCTCAAATATGTCTAAACGTGCCCGATCTGGTACCTTGGCGTCGATGATGTAAAAAATCAGATTGCAATCTTCAACGCGATTTTGGAGCTTAGGCGCTAGATCGGCGAATCGCTTTTTGTTTAATTTGTCTTGTTCTGGTAGCGATAAGCATAGCTCGCCATCGGCAAAACGCTTAAACGTCGAAAGACGCTGCAATCCATCTACAACTACCATGCGCCCTTGGTCGTCCTCTGCTAAATAGAAGACTGGTAGGGGAATGCGCATCAGCACAGACTCAATGAGTCTGCTCTGTTTGTCTTCCGGCCAAATAAAATCTCGCTGAAACTCCGGGTCCATGATGTAGTTGTTCTGCTTAATTCTTCGCAAGACATCGAAAACTGTACGGCTCTCGTTGCGAATCAGCAGCGTGTCTATTGGATAGTCTTTCCATGCCGCGTCTTCCTTCTCGCCGAGGCCCTCGATTTCCTCTGTGGTATTGTCGGGTTGTTCAGCCATCATGTAGTCCTTTCCGGAAAAGTATTTATAGCAATCCTCCGCGATTTGAAAGCATGGAACGTTCATCGGCTTGGTCTCTTCCTATAAATCCTTCCTGCGAAAGCGGGAATCCAAGCCTGAATGATTTAGGGTTGCTATATGATGTTTACTGGGCATCATAAGCACTACATCTCTATCGCCGCCGCCGCGGCTTGGCCGTCAAGGGCACCCGCACTTTTTCGTATAGTCCAAACAGATGTTCGACGCGCTCGCGCTCGGTGGTGAAGCCGCGGCGGCGGTAGGTCCTATCGACGGCGCGGTCGAGGGAGTGGTGTGCTCTGCGGAGGTCGGCGGGCATGAGATCCGGGTCGTAAAGATCGGCCAGCGTGGCGTCGGCGATACGCGCCGGAAACTCCCCCAACTCGATTCCATAGAACTGATCCACATCTACTACCGAAAGCAATTCCGCTAAAACGTCGAGTTGGCCGTGCGGGCGAATTTCCTTGAGCACCTCAATTTCAAGCTGCCGCAACTCGCGGTAGGCGATGATGAGAAAATTGCCGCAGCCACAGGCCGGATCAAAAAAGCGCAACTGGCCGAGCCGCTGCTGAAAGGCAATCAGTTCGGGGATGCGCCGGCTGTCGCGGCGCGACTGGAGGCGGCGAAACTCCGCGCACAATTTGTCGAGAAACAACGGCTCAATGACCTTGAGAATGTTCTGTTCGGTGGTGTAATGCGCCCCCTGAGCGCGGCGCTCGTCCTTGTCCATCACCGACTGAAAGAGCGAGCCGAAGATTGCCGGAGACCGCAAAAATTTGGAAGAATTCGTTGTAGAAGCTCTGGGTCTCGCCTTTTTCGTACCTAGCACCTTGCCATTCTTGTGCGAATTGGGCGGCGCGAGCGCGAATTTCATTCCACGATAGACGCATGGCATTAATTCGCCGGGAACAGGACGAGTTCAGCCTTTTGCGCGATCAATGTGGCTATCTCTTTTTGTCGAGCCTTTTCCATCTGTGGCCATATAATGTCTGCATGGCGCGGAGGAGGCTCCTGCGATTGCACAGCGAGTTGGACCGCACGCACATCCCTCGCCCGGACGATTCCCGCCCTATGCCTACTTCGAGCACTCCCAATATGCTCATTTGCAATAGCTGTAAGGGCGGCTTGCGGCTCGGCCTCATGCCTAAAAACCGATGTTTTGCCATCGGATACCTAGCTTGTGCATTTGAACAGGTTCAACCAATTCCAAGAAAAGTTCCCAGGTCCTGCGAATTTCGAGCAGGTAGTTGTCTAATCCTTCATACAGGGCAAGGCGATTAAAAGAAAATCCACCCGTGCGAAACTGCACGAGTTGCTTCCCATCTGCTTTCTGAAACCGCAGCGCACTCAGTTCCTGCCGAATCCTACCTTCCGACTGCGGACCTGGCAGTTGCGATACTTGGAACTCCTGAACTATCTGCGGCTGCATGTTGGGATAGGCATCCTCAAGTGCAGCGCGAATAGCTGACTCGCTCGCCTCAAGCTCAAAATCAAGGGGCAATTCGCAGTCGATATCGACAATCGCCTCAATGATTGGAGTATTTTCGAGATGAAGTCGCTCTTCGCTCATTTGAGAGACCACCGATTCTATTTCAAGAGTCTGCGGCACAGAGACCACTATGGTTGTTCTCGCAAGTCTCGTTAAGCGGCATATACTTCCAACATTAGGCGTTTACCCAAGGCTTCTAGCGCGGTCTCGATCTGATCGATGTGTGAGCGATGATCCAAATCGAGGAGGCGTCGCACTGTCGTTGCAGCTCCGCTAAGCCGCTCCGCTAATTCGCCAACGTCAATGTCTTGCTCGCATATCGCCTCGTAGAGCGCGAGCTTGGCGGCGACAAGTGCCGGCAGTTCAACGACGGGACCGTTACCTGTACCTACCGACGGCTTCGGAATGCGCCGCCCGTCGTTTACGTATCCACCAAGTGCTGCGATGAGGCAGTCCGTTGCTTCCGACAGGGCCTCGCGTTCCGTATTGCCCTCGGTCAATGCTTCTGGAATGTCGGGAAACGACACAAGCACGGTATCGGGCCTCACCTGTAGGTCCACCGGATAGGCCAGTCGTCTCAATTGCGCCATAAAGCACCTCCATCGTCCATAGTCTCTAGGACCTAGATGTCCTTTGCGGACAATCCGAGTTGTCGGAGCATAGTAGCGAGTAAGCTCCGACTGGGCTCTTTCTTTCGATCTTTGACCGTCGTGAACCGCTTGCCGTAATAGAGGCGACCATGGCTACCTTTGCCCTGTCGCGAGCGAAAATAAACCTCCACTCCGCTTCTTGCGTTCGCTCTGGCCCGCTTGGGTGGGCAGGACGCCCGCACACCCGGCTAAACCCTCACTGTTGTGTACTAAGCTATACCACTTCTCGATATCAAGTTATCACCCAAGAACGCCCTTTCGTCAAAACGCCCCAATCGCCTCAACGCTCCTCCCGAATCACAAGGCGCTGATCGGCCTCCACCCCCAATAGTGTCTGCACCGCGCCGCTAGGCCAATAAATCTGCAGCGTATCGACCTGCGCACGGTCGCCCAAGCCGAGCGTCAGACGCACATCGTTAGACCCCATGTAGCCGTAGCTGCGGCGGATCTCCCGCGTCTGCACCAAGTCGCCAGCCACGGCGCGGACGCGTGCGCCGATGCCATCCCGATTGCTCGCGGTGCCAGTGGCCTCAACTGTCAGATAGTGATTGGCATTGCCGCCATCGTTGCGCAACAGAGTGCAATGCGGAGCAGCCGAGTCCGAGACGAATATATCCACATCCCCGTCGTTGTCGCAGTCGCCGAATACCGCGCCGTGGCTGACGCGCTCAACCAACAGCCCCGGCCCGCTGTGCTCGGTCACCTCGGCAAACGTGCCGTCGCCCCGGTTGCGGAAGAGCTGGTTGCGCTGCGGATAGGTGGTGGCCGGGTCGTATTCTTCCACATTCTCGTCGAGGTGTCCGTTGCTGACAAAGACATCGAGCAAGCCGTCGTTGTCGTAGTCGAAAAAGGCGGATGTCATGCCGAGATACGGCACGCTGGACACGCCTAAGTTGGCGGCAAACGTGACATCCGTGAAGAATCCATCGCCGTCGTTGTGGTAGAGCGTGTTGGGCAGCCACTGGAAGGTTGCCACAATAATGTCGAGCAAGCCGTCGTTGTCGTAATCGCCCCAATCGGCACCCATCGCCGACTCGGCCAACCCTTCCTCGTTGTACGCCACCCCGGCCTCAGCCCCCTGTTCGCTAAACGTTCCATCGCCGTTGTTGAGGAAGAGAAAGTTGGGCCGCTTGTCGTTGGCGACGAACAGGTCGGCGTCGCCATCGTTGTCGTAATCGCCGAACACCGCAGCGAGTTGGCGTCCCGAATCATCGGCGAGCCCGGCTTCGGCAGTCACATCGGCAAAGCCACGCGCCCGGTCGTTGCGATAGAGTACGCCAGCTTGCCCGGGATACGTATTGGGGCCGCAGTAAATGCGCACCGTGCCGGCGAAGCATTCCTCGTTTTGACTAGGGTCGAATTCCATGTAATTGGCCGCGTACAAATCCAAATCGCCATCGCGGTCGTAATCGACGAAAGCCGCATGCGTACCCCACCCTCCATCCCCGACCACAGCCACAGTCGTGACGTCGGCGAAAACGCCAGCCCCTTCGTTCCGATACAACACATTCGGCCCGTAGTTGGTCACGTACAAATCCGCATCGCCATCGTCGTCGTAGTCGCCGACAGCCGCGCCCATGCCAAAGCCATCGTCGCCCGTGCCAGCCGCGGCTGTGACGGCGGCAAAGGTCCCATCCTGTTGGTTGCGATAGTGCGCGTTGGGGCTGCTCGGGCCGCGATAGCCGGGCATGGGCGCACCATTGACAATGTACAGGTCGAGCCAGCCGTCGCCGTCGCTGTCGAAAAAAGCGGCACCCGAGCCGACCGCTTCCACCATGTACTTGTGGCCGCTGGCTCCGTTGACATAGCGAAAATCTAGGCCCGCTTCCTCGGTGATCTCCACAAATTGCGGGGCTTGGGCCGCTACGGGGTACGCGACAGTAACTAAAAGGAACAGGACATAGCGCATCATCGGCCCACCTGTGCGGCGATTTGCTCGGCGGCCGCGAGATTGCGGCGGAGCTTGGGGTGGTCGGGCTGGTGGCGCAGGCCGCGGCGGAAGGAGGCGATGGCGCGCTGGTACTGCTGGCGCAACATCTGGATATTGCCCAAGCCCAAGTGCGCGAGGGCGTACGTGGAATCGGCCTGCAATGCTTGGCGGAACCGTTGCTCGGCCGCGGCCATTTCTCCGCGGCGGAAGTGGATGTTGCCGAGGTTGTGGTGCGCGGGCGCGAACGCCGGATCGCGGTCGAGGGCCTGGAGGTAGCGGATGCGCGCTTGTTGGTATTGGCCGCGCTGCCCGTACACAACCGCCAAGTCGTGGTACGTACCCGCGTCGTCTGGGTGCGTCGCCAAGGTGTTTTTCAGTATGGCGATCCGCTCTTGTTCGTCGTCGAGCCGCTTGTACAACGCGAGTTGGCGTCGTCCCTCTTCTTTCTGCCCCGAGCGCAACAAGGCGTTACCGAGGTTGAAGCGGGCCTGAGCAAACAGCGAGTCCAGCCGCACGGCGCGGCTAAACTCGGCCGCGGCCGCCGCGTAGTCGCGCCGAAGATAATAGCTGCGCCCCAAGCCATTGCAGAATGGAGCCGAGGTCGTATCTGCGGCTACGGCACTGCGAAAGGCTTGCTCAGCGGCCGCATAGTCGTTTTGCTTGAGATAGGCTTCGCCGAGGTTAAACCACGCCTCCCCATATCCGGGCACAGCGGCAATCGCACGTTGATAGGCGGCAACCGCGGCTGGATAGTGCCCCTCGCGGGCGTGCAGTAAGCCCAGCACTAAATGCGCCCGGGCGTGGTCGGGCTGCTCTCGCACGGTCTGTTCGAGTAAGGCCGCGGCATCGTCGTAGCGGTCGAGGCGCGTCAGCAGGATCGCCAATTCGGTCCGCGACTTGGCGTGGCTCGGCTCCAAGGCCATGGCCTGTTCGTACGTGCGGACGGCCGCCGGCAGGGCCTCGTTTTTCGCGTGGGCCGCGGCCAGCTTGCGGTAGAGCACCGCCGATTTGGTGTGCTGGTCAACGGCGCACTGGTAGTGGGCGGCGGCCTCGCCGTAGCGGCCAGCGTCCATTGAGCGGTCGCCCCGCATTTCGTGCGCGGATTCGCTTGCTTGTCCATAGCTAGCAAGCACCAGCAGAAGCAGAAAGGGTCTGTACCAAACCATGTTAAAAAGTATAGACTGGGCAGGTATTACCGACAAACCTAGTGAGTGGTCCGTGGTTAATGCCCCGCCGTGATGCATTATTCTGAAACAAGCAAACAAACAGGAGGACCTATGCAGCGCAGAGCATTCTGCAAAGGAATCGCCGCCGCCGCCGCCGCCGCCCCGCTCATTCCCGACATGGTCGAAGGGCTTGTCGAGCGGCTTGGCACTCTCGGTCGAGACGTGGCGGCCGCCAGCAACGAGCGCACCTTGTGGCGGCGAGTGCGACGCGAGTTTCGCTTGCACCCTGGGCTGGTGCATCTCAACTGCGGCAGTATTGGCGCGACGCCCCGTGTGGTGACCGACGCTCAGATCGCGTACCTCGCCGAGCTAGAGGGCAATCCGCTGGCCAATACTTGGGGCGGCCTCGGCCATGAAATGGAAACGGTGCGAGTCAAGGGGGCCGAGTTCATTGGGGCCGAACTAGAAGAAATCGCACTGACGCGCAATACGACCGAAGGCATGAACCACGTAGCCAGCGGCCTCGACCTCCAGCCGGGCGACGAGGTGCTGACGACCAATCACGAGCACGGCGGCGGCATGGTCTGCTGGCAGCACTTGGCGCACACCCGCGGCGCGGTAGTTCGCTACATCAAAATGCCCAATCCCGTGCGCGATACCGCCCAGATTCTGCAATTAGTAGAGGATCACCTAACGCCGCGCACCCGCGTGTGCAGCTTCAGTCACATCGACACCATCACCGGGCTGCAAATGCCGCTGGCAGCCATCGCCGCCCTCACTCGCCCCCGCGACATCCTGCTAGTCTGCGACGGTGCACAGGCCCCGGGTATGATCGATGTCGATGTCAAAGCACTCGGCGTGGACACCTACGCTTCTAGTAGCCACAAGTGGATGCTCGCGCCCAAGGGCACCGGGCTGCTCTACATCCGCAAGGAAGTGCAAGAGCGCGTCCGGCCCGTGTTCACGTATTCCGGTTATAGAGCCTATTCGGCCTCGTCTGGCACCCGCAACGTAGCGCAAATTGTCGCGCACGGGGTGGCGATGGAATTTCACAACACCATCGGCCGCCGGCGCATCGAAGTGCGCTGCCGCCAACTTTGTGCCTACGCTCGCCAGCGTCTAGCAGAAATTCCCCAACTCACGCCAATTACGCCGCCCCAACGTGCGTTGTCCGCGGGCATCGTCAGCTTCTCGCTCGCCAGCGGTAGCCACAGCCAAGTCGTCGCCGCACTGCAAAAGCGCGATATCTTGCTCAAGCCAGCGCAGGGCACCTACGCCTATGTAGAGGACGCTGGCGTGCCAAAGGAAAACTACAACGCCATCCGCATCTCCACGCACATCTTCAACGACGAGACCGATATCGACCGCGCCGCCGAGGCGTTGCGGCAAGTCCGCGGCTAGGTCGTTTGTGTGGGGAGATTCCGCCCGCTCCCCATTCGCATCTGCGCCCATCCGGGACTGCGGAGCCCCCAAACTCATCGTCCCCTGAACGAAACGGCGACCCCAGCCGTATAAATATGTGAACAATATCAAGGCCGCAGACCTAAGTACTCGACACGTACTGTCTGACGTTACGCCCCTTGTGGTTGCCCGCTTCGCGGTGCTGTGCATGTGTACCTTCTTGAGCCGCAATGCGGGCGGGACGCCCGCGCACCCAGAGGCGGCTACGATAAACGACTAAAACGTGGCTAGATGCCCATGGGATGGAGCGACGAAGCATTGATGGAAAATCTCCGCCGAGGAGATATGCAGGCTTTTGACGAACTCTACAGACGCCATCGGCTGTCCCTATTCAATTTTATCTTGCGGCTCTTGCAGGACGCGGCCTTGGCAGAAGATGTGTTTCAGGAGACCTACATGCGCTTATTAGAAAGCACCGACCGCTTCAATCCGCGGCGCAAGTTTTCGACTTGGCTCTATGCTATAGCCCATAACCTGTGTATGGACCAACTGCGCCGCCAAAGCAGGAGCATTCCAGCCGATAAAATGGCTGCGCCGCCAGTTCGCGATCCCCACGACCACTTGCTCAAGCGAGAAGACGAAGAAGCCGCCCACCACCTGCTCGCGGCCCTGCAACCCCACTTGCGCACCGTCGTCGTCCTCCGCGTCCTGCACGATTACTCACAGGAGGAGACCGCGAAAATCGTCGGGGTACCGGTCGGAACCGTCAAAAGCCGCTTGCACCACGCCCTAAAACAACTGCGCCACATGGCATCGGACCCATGAACCAAAACGACCGCACTATCCAAGAGATTCAAGCACTGTTGGGTCCTGTAGCCGAAATGCAGGTGCCGCCTAGTCTAGACGAGGAAGTACGGTCTAACGCCCGGAGTTGGGCGAGAAAGAGGCAAGCCGCGGAAGCGAGGATTCGCATCCCCTTTTACGGCAAGATCGCCTTGGGACTAATAGCCTTGGAATTGTTCGCCCTACTCTACGCCGTAGGCCCAAGGCTCGGTATTGACCAGATCATACGGGCCTGCGCCATCGGCTTAGTCGGCTTAAACATCGCCGCACTGTTGACGAGCCCGATCATTCTCTTATCTCGAAGAAGGGAGCTATCTCATGAATGAACGTACGAAAGACACCCTACACAGATGGCTACCCAAGCTAGCCGCCCTGAGTGTGCTGGTTATGCTGTCTTCCTACCTGTTCGCCGAGTATTACGTGCGCCCGATGTACGACGACGCTGCAAAGGCCGCAAGGGAAGAGCACGACAAATCGCACCAGAGCCGTCAGGAGGCAAGGCAGGCAAAGACGCACGAAGTCAGAGCCGCCTTAGAGCGGATAGTGGGCCTCATAGATACGCTCGACGGCAACAAGCAAACCCAACAGGCCCTGAGCGAAGCGGTGGCCCAAGAGGAAGCGATTGGCGAGCTATGGGTGACCAATGCTCACGGCCTCATTGTGTATTACGGCAGGTATAGACCTCCTATACGCAACGTCGCAGATTTTCCCCTCGGTACTCTGACTGAGATATTGAACATGGTCCCCGAAGATGTGCTCTCACCCATGCAGCGGACCGCTATCCTATTGCCTGTGATAATCGGAGGTAATTGGCGTACGTTTTCCTCTCCAAGTTCAAGTGTCGGCATCGACATAATTCCAAAGCACCTATTCATTTCATCAGAATCGGGATCCATTACAATGTACGGCGGAGAGCTTGTAGAGATGAACCGCGTTAAGGATGGCTTAATCGCCGCGACGGTCCTTCGTCCTCAGTACCACCCCCCGCTTCAGGAGAGAAGCGAGGAAACCGAAAAGCTCAGACTGTGGCTGAACATAATCTCGCTCGTGGCCTTAGTCAGCCTAATCTTCTTCTGGCTCTCCATCCCGGCGTGGATAGCCTTGGACGCCCAAAAAAGACGGGAAAAAGCCGCTGTTTGGGGCCTCTTCGGCCTCTTGGGCAATATGATAGCCTTGGTCGTCTATTTGCTAGTGCGCGAAAATGGGCAGCCGTCTTAAGGTCT
>RKRN01000095.1 GCA_007571365.1 Candidatus Latescibacterota bacterium | reverse complement strand
GAGGATAGCGCCCTTCGACGACGGGGAGGCCGTCGCGCTGGCCAATCAGCACGATTAACGCCGGCCCGGTCGCCACGTTGATATCAACCACGGCCAAGTCCAACAGGCCATCGCCGGTCAAGTCGCTGGCAACGACCCCGCCCCTTTGGGGCACCAGCACCTGCGGACCCAGCAGCCGGTGGCGTTCCACCCCGCCCGAAGCGTCTACCCGCCACAGTGCCAAACCGTGGTAGGTGGTGCGAAAATCAAAGCTGAAGTATAGATTCCGCTCGGGCACCCCGACCAACTCCACCACCCCATCCCCATCCAGATCGGTGAGTAGATGCAGGTCACAGAGTTCAACTTCGGCGTCAGAAAACAGCGGCGGCGGCGGATTGGCCGCCCACGGCTGGGTCAGCCGCCAAGGCCCCCCGGGCGTGGAGCACGAGCGGGTCCACAACAGGCGCACGGCCTCACCCTCCGGTTGCCCACCCAGCAGCCGAGGCAAGAGATTCTCTTCGCTGTCGCGGACGAGCCGATCACGGGGGGTGAACCCGCCCGCGCCGTCATTGATCCACAAGGTCACGTTGGACCATAGGTGGTCGTCCTCTAGGAACTCCATGACCAGCAAGTCCACATCGCTGTCGCCATCGCCATCGGCGAGACCCAGAGCATAGACATCAGCTAGCTGTAAAACGGTTTCAAAGCCCTGCTCGCCCCGATTGAGCCACAATTCGAGGGTCTTCCGACCTTCACTAAAGACCAGATCGAACAACCCATCCCCGTCGAAATCGCCCCCCGCAAATCGCACGGTGGGCACGAACCTGTCTGGGTTTGGGAGGAGCACCTCACGGGTGGGAGCCAAGCCGCCCAAACCGTCGCTGGATGCTATCGTCCAGCCCCTATGGGACGTCATCTCAGTCGTCTCTTCGGTTACCCAGACGACCGTGTAGTATGTCCAAGCCACTACCAGATCGGCATCCCCATCGCCGTCCACATCGCCCAACACACCTTGCGATAGAAAGTCACCGATGCCTTGTCCCACCATAGAGAAACGCGGTTCGGCGAACAACGCCCCGGACGCCCCGGCCTCTACCAAGATGTCCCGGGGCGGCAATTCTCCCAGCAGTAACTCTTCAACCCCCGTCAGTTCAATCCAATCCACTTCGACAAACGCCGGATAATCGCCCGGCCCTTGGGGGTTATGGTTTAAGTTCAGGTCCAGTTGCAAGTGAAAGAGCGTGTCCTCCCAGACGATTTCGGTCAGTTCGCCAAACCCCGTGTTGGGATTCTCGGCCACGTCGGCTTCCAAGGCACGCATATCTATCGTGATGTTTTCCCATGCCGTCGGATAGAGTTGATAACGGACCATATAAAACCCCGACCGGCTGGGTATTGCGCCTTGGCTCATTGCCTGCTTGCGGCGTCGGGACTCGACATTGGACCAGTTCATCAGGAGGTTGCCCCCGGTGGGACGATCGTGGATGATGCGGAGCCGTAGCGTCACCCGGTCGAACAGGGCCGAGTCTTCGCCAATCAGCGGCGAGATCAAGCTAAGGGCCGGCTTTTGCCCGCCCGGCACCGGCGCAATGCGCCAGATGCCGTCTGCGACTTCGCTGTACACCGTGGTGGGAGTACCTCCACCGTCACCGCCTAACCAACTCTCGTGGGCGGTCCAGCCCCAAGTGCTGCCGTCGTCAAAATCCCACGTTATGGCGAAAGCTCCAAACGGAGTCGCCAATAATCCAATCGCAAAGAGCAAGTAGCGCATAAAATACCTCCAGTAGTGGTGGGCGTGGTAGAACAGAGGCCAAAGAGCCGACGTGGCACCCGGCCTTTAAGTGCCACGTCGGCTATACGTCTCGGCCTTAGAATCATCCTCCTATTGGGCGACAGCTACGATATACCCGGATGCTAGATCACGGAGGACAGCTACAGGAGCTTGACATTTTTATACAATTATCCGTAGCAGAATCGTGGCTATAGAAGTATTTATACGCCGCTAGGCCGTTTCCATGGTGATCCTCGGCGCATATATCGTTGGTGCAGGCCCCCCAGTCGGACTGGCCAGGGGGTATCCCGTGGCAGTAACCGGCCTGTGTCCGCTCGGCCGTGCCGAACACCACCGCCAGCCCGGCCACCACGCTGCCTAACCACCCCAACGCCAAGCCCTGACGAGGCTCCACGTGCCCGCTCGACGACGTGGCGAACTCCACCAGCGGCGCAAGCAGCGACGCCTGCAAAATCAAGGTTATAGCTTGCATGGTTAAATTCTCCTTAATAGAGAGTTAGAAACACGAGCAGCAAATCGTCTGAAATACTGCCGACGATCAACCTACGAAAACGCCATAGCACCTCCTTTCTGGGCCAGAGTGAGATTTCATTGGGTATATTACCTCAAGAGCCCCCAACTGATTCGATTGGCAATGTCGCGGAAGTGACTATTCGTGTATGTCGCATAGCAACCGGCAACAGCCAACCCACAGACCATAGCCCATTTCAACAAAAACACGCGATCCAACTCATTCAGTAGCACTTCCATCTCCGTTGCCTCTCTTGATGCAGAGCGAACACCCGCTCCGCTATTTCGTCTATTCATCGTCGGCTTTCGTCTGGTTGGACAGAATGTAGAGGCCACTGCCTCCGCCGCGCACGGCCTGCTCCAACACAGCCAAATCCAAGTCCCCATCGCCATCCACATCACCGCTCAGCACCGTCCCGCCCAAGCCCTGTAGCCGGTAGTGGCCTTCCCGGCGCGGCACTCCGCTCTTGGTGCCCATGCTGACGACGAGGGCTGGCCGACGGAAATCGCCATCGACAAACGCCGCGTCCAACAGGCCATCTTCGTTCAGATCGGAAAACATCACATCCTGTTGTACGTATTCCTCCTCACACCAAGCGACCTTGTCCAAGACGCCATCGCCGCGGTTGATTAAAAGATCCAGCCCGGGGCGCACGGAACCCATCGGCATAGAAGGGCTAGCCCTGCTCGCCACCATATCCGTATCGCCATCCCCATCAAAATCGCCCGCATAGCAGATCAAGTCCGCTGCCGCATCCACGCGGAGATACTCTTGGATGGTTTGCCCATGTTCGTCCAGATAGGTCGCCATGTAGTCGTGCGGCGTGCCCACATCCGGGCCGCCCCACAGCAAGCCCGTCTTGTAGCTGCGCGGAACGTGGCGGATCAGCCGCATGGGAAACCACGCGAACTCGCCTAACTCAGGGGCGAGGACCATGGACTCGTCGAACTGCCCCTCCCCGTCGTTGAGCAAAACGACGGCACGTACTGTAGTCTTGGGGTAGAACTCGGTTAGCCATA
Source organism: Candidatus Latescibacterota bacterium (assembly GCA_007571365.1). Lineage (GTDB taxonomy): Bacteria > Latescibacterota > UBA2968 > UBA8231 > UBA8231. Next base: position 243 of record RKRN01000095.1, on the reverse strand, counting down.
TATCCTCGTCTCCATCGCCATCCACATCGCCTATACCCAAGGGAATCGCCCCATCCACTTGGCGCACCACCGCCCAGACGGCTGACGAAGGCACCAATAAGTCAAGTGAACGACCAAAGCCCACCACCAATTCCATGCGACCATCGCCGCGCAAATCGCCGCCGACCAGCCGCGGTATCGGACCGATTTCGGGAAAGGGTTCAAGGCGGACCTGCGGAGAGAACCGGCCCCCCGCATTAAACG
>RKRN01000238.1 GCA_007571365.1 Candidatus Latescibacterota bacterium | reverse complement strand
CGGTGTGTTCGTCGCGTGGGGCGGCTTGGCGAGTATCCCGCATTCGGTGGAGACCTACCGCTTGGATGGCGATGGGGTTGAGGTGCTGCCCGGCGATGTGGATGGCGACGGCGATTTAGACTTGGTGGTGTTGGACCATCTCTACGACGGTGTGCATGTGCTCAAGAGTTTGGTGGCCGACCAGACAACGACGGCGGTGCAGATGCCGGCGGTAGCACACCCGGCGCAACATCGGCTGGGCGATAGCTATCCCAATCCGTTCAATCCGGCGGTGGTGCTGCCGCTGGATGTAGCTACAGACGCGGCGGTGGTGTCGCTTAGGGTGTACGATGTGTTGGGTCGTCGGGTGCGACAGGTGTGGCAGGGGCCGCTGCGGGCAGGTAGTTATCGCTTCACTTGGGATGGCCGCGACGAGCAGGGTGAGGAGGTGGCCGCTGGAGTGTATCTCTATCAGGTCGAAATCGACGGGCAGGTGGAAGCCAAGAAGACCACCAAATTGCCGTGATGAAGTAGGGATTGATTTGAAACGTTAGGTCGTAGGACGAGGCTCTGCGCCGATGTTTTTTGCCCTAGGGCCTTTTGTGCGTGGTAATTAGACGTTTTAATTAGGCATTACTCATTGTCTTTGAGGCCTGCCAAGATGGCTATATCACCAAGCGGATTTAGGAGGAAACCATGAGCAATTTTCTCGGTCGCTATTTGCACTGGTTACACCTGCGGTGGCCAGCCGGCGTGGTGGAGAAGTTGCCGCTGGTGGATGAGCACGGGCAGAGCAATGTTTCCGGGCTGTACATCGTCGGCGACTTGACTGGCATTCCGCTATTGAAATTCTCGGCCGATACGGGCGCCCGGGCCGTGCAGCACATCATAGCCGACGAGGCATTCCAGCGCAGCAGGGGGCCGGAGGATGTCTTGGACTTGGCGATTATCGGCGCGGGCGTTTCCGGCATGGCCGCAGCCTTGGAGGCGCGGGAGGCCGGGCTGTCGTTTGTGCTTTTGGAGGCGACCGAACCGTTTTCCACGCTGGTCAATTTCCCCAAGGGCAAGCCCATTTACACCTATCCCACCGAGATGGAGCCGGCCGGGCAAATTCGCTTTAAGGCCGAAGTCAAAGAGCCGCTTATTGAGGAGTTGCACGAACAGACGCTCGCCCAAGGCATCGAGCCAACCATAGCGCGGGTCGAGCAAGTAAAGAGGCGGGGAGACCTTTTTGAATTGGAAATCCCGCGTCAAGACAATATCAAAGCTCGCCGCGTGATCGTCGGGATTGGGCGCTCGGGCAACTTTCGCAAATTGGGGGTGCCGGGCGAGAACTTGGACAAGGTTTTCAACCGCTTGCACGACCCGGTTGACTTCTGCGACAAAGACGTGCTGGTCGTCGGCGGCGGCGACAGCGCCTTAGAGGCGGCCATTGCCGTCGCCCAATGCGGTGGGCGCGTGACCATTTCTTACCGCAAGCCCGAATTTTCCCGCCCCAAGCCCGAAAACGTCGAAAAGCTCAACATACTTGCGGCCGATCCCATGGCCGACGTGGCCGTGGATACGCCTTCTTCCGAGCGAGTGACGACCAGCAGCGGCCCCTTTATGGAAAAAGGCCGCCAAGCAGGCTCGATTCGCTTGCTGATGGCCAGCCAAGTGCAGCGCATTGAGGAAGACGCGGTCGCGCTCAAAGACGCCGAAGGCCAACAACTGAGCCTGCCCAACGACGCGGTGTTTTCCATGATTGGGCGCGAAGCCCCGCTCGATTTCTTCCGACGCAGCGGCGTGGAGATCAACGGCGAGTGGCGTCCCAAGCGTTGGCTGTCTTTGGGGCTCATCCTGCTGGCGGCGGTTTTCGTCTATCACTGGAAGACCGACGCGGGCATTCCGGTCAAGAAGTGGTTCGACCAAGCCGATCTGTTCCCCTTTAACCTAGCGGCACCATCGGCCGCTCATACGCTGTGGGACACGGTGCAGGTGTCGATGACCCAGCCGAGTTTCTACTACTCGCTGGCCTATTGCCTGTGCGTCGTTCTATTTGGCTTGCAGCGCATAAAGCGACGGCGCACCCCATACATCAAGGTGCAGACTTTGACGTTGATGGCCGTTCAGTGTATCCCGCTCTTTCTGCTGCCCTATGTGTTTTTGCCGTGGGCGGGTTACAATGGCTGGTTCGACGAAGGAGCTTGGCTCAAGCCGATGGCCGACGCCTTGTTCCCCGAGTCGCAATGGGCCGAACACGGGCGCGAATACTGGCGCTCGCTGGGGCTGATCCTCGCTTGGCCGCTGTTTTTTTGGAACGTCTTCACCAGCGAGCCGCTGTGGTGGTGGCTGGCCATTAGCCTAGTGCAGACCTTCGTCCTCATACCGCTGATCATCTACTTCTGGGGCAAAGGGGCGTACTGCGGCTGGATTTGTTCGTGCGGCGCGTTGGCCGAAACCATGGGCGACGCCCATCGGCACAAGATGCCGCACGGCATGGTGTGGAACAAGGCAAACATCGTGGGGCAGGGGGTGCTGCTGCTGGCTGGCGCATTGCTCATTTTGCGCGTAGTCGGCTGGGCTTTGCCGCCCGATCACTGGATCAACGGGGCCTACATGGGGCTATTTATGGGCAAGGGCACCAACTGGGGCGACCTGCCCTTTCCGCTGACTTTTCTCAACTACGTGTGGTCCGTCGATCTGCTGTTGGCCGGCATTTTGGGCGTCGGGCTGTACTGGCATTTCAGCGGCCGGGTGTGGTGCCGCTTTGCCTGCCCGCTGGCCGCCCTGATGCACATCTACGCCCGCTTCAGCCGCTTCCGCATCCTCGCCGACAAAAAAAAGTGCATCTCCTGCAATGTCTGCACCTCGGTGTGCCACCAAGGCATCGACATTATGAACTTCGCCAACAAGGGGCTGCCCATGGCCGACCCGGAGTGCGTGCGCTGTAGCGCGTGTGTGCAGTCTTGCCCCACGGGTGTGCTGGAATTTGGCCAGGTTAATAAAAACGACGAGGTGATAAAGACCGACGGGCTGGCGGCGTCGCCGGTGCGGATGCGAGAGAAGTAGAAGCCACCCGTGGGCATTTATTTTGGCAATGCCCAACCACTTGTGGCAAAGGCGGTCGCCGATATTGCGTTGCCTTAGAAAGGGCTACTATGAAACTGTACAAATTAGAATTCGTGCTCAAAGAGCCGTCGGCGGACACCGAGGAAATGTATCTGGCCGAAGTACCCGATCTGCCCGGCTGCCGAGCTTGGGGCGAAACTGCCGCACAGGCATTGGCAAATCTACAAAGCGTCAGCACGGCATTTATAGAGTCCTACCGCGACCACGGCGATGCGCTGCCGCCTAATCTAATCCTTCAATCTTGGGCCGATTTTGAATGATTGCGGCAAATTTTGGTTCAAACTCGGTGCGGACAAATCTGCGACGGTCCTTAGCGGATTTGTCCGTTTCCTTGTACATGCTTTGAAGCCACTTAGGAGTCGCGGTTTTGCCAACTTCCGCCGCGATTTGTTCCACTTCGCTTTCCGTAAGCATATACTCAATTGCCAGCAATTGTGCCTCGCCTGCCACCGCTTCAATCAGGTCCTGTGCGTCGTCTTTAACCACTTTATCGGCCATAGCCTTGGCCGCAACTTGCGCTCCGGTGCCCCCGGCCAACCCACCTGCGACGCCCCCAATAAAGCTGCCTACGACCGGGCTGATAAAGGGCACTGCGTTGCCAACGGTGGCTCCTACGGCCATGCCACCCATCCAGCCGCCAATGCCCCCGGCAACGGCGGCCGCATTGACGGTGGTGTTCTTGGCGAACTGTTGCCAAGAAATGCAGCCAACGAAAGCGGCGCGATAGAAGTCTGGAACACTTGTCACCACGGTGGTCACTACCGCCGTTATAGCATTGGAACGGAGGAGTCTGGAGACCTGACTGAATGCGCTCGTGCCAGAGGCGGCGATGCTGTTGGCCTTGAATACAACGGCGATGCGCTGGACGACCTCGCGCCCACCGTCTGTGTTTAAGGTGCGCCACAAGGCTCTTGCGCCATTGCGCACCGCTGCTACTCCGATGGCAGCAGTCTTGGGACGCAACAACTGGATGCCCAAAAAAGGCCGCTGCCACTGGGTGCTGACGAGGCTTGCTCTGCCAGCGCTTAGGGCGGCCCGGAACGCCGCCCTAAGCGCATCTGGGCTACTCGTGCCGCCGTGGCGATCTTGGGCATAGGCGATAACAGCCGAGACCGCCGCTGCACCCGTCGCGGTCACGCGTTGCGTTTTTGCCTCAAAGACTAAGGAATCAACATTTCCCGCCCGAGCTATATTCCGCGCCTGCACATAGGTCACCGCTCCCGGCTTGACCAGTGCCGCCACGGCTTCGGGAGCAGCCACGCCCGGAACCTGACCGCGGACGATGCGGTCGCGCATCTGCTGCACACAGGCTTCGTACTGATCTTTGGGAACCTCGAGGATTTGCCCTAGATAGCGGTACTGCCCAGACCCCGCATGGAACGCCGCCGCAATCGTTGCGGACGCGCTCTGGCAATAGTTCGATTGAACGCGCAAGTCTTTAACTCCCACGCACCCGAGCGGAAATGTCTGTACTGCTCATCCGCTAGCCAGCGCCTGCTCTAGCTGCTGGCAAAACGCCTTGATGACCTTGAGGCGGGCGAAGCGTTTGTCGTTGCCCTCCACCAAGGTCCACGGCGCAGCAATCGCGTGGGTGCGATCTACCATGTCGTCGACCGCGGCCTCGTAGTCATCCCATTTTTCTCGATTGCGCCAGTCTTCGTCGGTGATCTTCCAGCGCTTGTGCGGGGTCGCCTGCCGCGCCTTGAAACGCCGCAGTTGCTCGTCCTTGTCGATGTGAATCCAGTATTTGGCCACCACCATGCCGTGGTCTGTTAGCTGCTGCTCAAAATCGTTGATTTCGCCGTACGCCCGCTGCCAAGCTGCTTTGTCGGCAAAGCCCTCGACGCGCTCGACTAGCACCCGGCCATACCAACTGCGGTCGAAAATCACCATTCGACCGGCGGGCGGCAGGGGACGCCAAAAGCGCCAGAGGTAGTGTTGGGCGCGTTCCTCTGCGGTGGGGGCGGCGACTTGGATGATCTGATAGATACAGGGGTCGAGGGCGGCGGTCAGGCGCTGGATGATCCCGCCCTTGCCCGCGGCATCGGCCCCTTCAAAAACCAAGACGCTCGAGACGCCTTTGCGGCGCGCCTGCTGAGTCAAGCGATAGAGCCGGCCTTGGTATCGCTCGAGCAGGACTTGATACTCCTTTTTGGCTACCCGTTTTTCCATGTCCAACTCGGTCAGCACGTTGGGGGCGGGCGACCAACCGGTGCTAACGGGCTTGGGGCGGTTCTTTTTGGCGGCTAGGTGCTGGCCGATGGCGTCGCGCACGGCGCGGCCCACCACTAACGGGTAGTGGCGGTCGCGGCCTTCGACGACCTGCCAATGAGCACCGCTGATATGGGTCTTGTGCAGCAAGCAGTCGGCGGCGCGTTTGAACTCGTCGTAGTACTGCAAGCCCTCTCTTGCGCTGGCGGTCACCCGCCAGCGGGTCAGCGGGTTTTGCTCCAAGGCCGCAATGCGTTGCTGCCGCGCCTCTTTGTCCAAGTGAATCCACAACTTGATCAGCAGCGCACCATCGACGACGAGCGCGTTTTCAAAGGCCGCGATGCGGTCAGCGGCGCGCTCAAAAGCCGCTGCATCGCTGCGCCCATGAGCCAAGTCGCGCAACGGGCGGTCGTACCAGCCGTTCAAGTAGATGCCGATTGTTCCCTTTGGCGGCAGGGAAAGCCAATAGCGCCAGTACTCCGGGTGCTCGCGCTCTTCTACGGACAATGGCTCAAAGGCGCAAACCGCGACACTATGCGAGTCCATCCACCGCCTGAGCGCGTTGCTTGCCGCGCTCGTATCAGCACTGCCACCCAAGACTATGAGCGTGGGAAACCGAGCTTTCTGCAACCGCTCTTGAGCCGCGATCAGTTCCGTGCATAGCTCGGCTTCGAGCTTCTTGTAGCGGCCATTCGGAACGCCGCGTTTCAACTCCTTGGTTGCCATCGATCGCCTCTTTGCGTTGCTCAAAAATAATAAGGCCTCTTGTGGCGAACCCGCAACCAGCAGCGCACCAATTGCCGCCTACCGAGCCAAGCCGTAGATTTTTGCCCCCTTTGGCAAAGGAGCCTTTGGCATGGAAGTACTCGGCGGGCCACTTTTTGGCGTTGCCGGAGCAGGCGAATCGCACGGGCCGGCGATTGTCACCATGGTCTTTGGTTGTCCCCCCGGTCTATGGGTGGAGCGCACCCAAATTCAGCACTACCTCGACCGCCGCCGCCCCGGTAGCAACAAACTAGGCACCCCCCGGCGGGAAGACGACCAAGTCGCCCTGCTGTCGGGCCTCTATTCGGAAGATCACGACCAGCTTCTATCCGGCCCGGCCCTGCACTTGCACCTAGGCGAGGGCGAGACGCCAGTGCGGACCTATGCAGCCGGCTTCACGACGGGCGAGCCAATCGCCGCGACCGTGCTCTCAGCCGCCAAGCGCTCAAGCGACTACAAGCAGTTCGCCGGGCCGCAAGGCCACGCCCGACCCGGGCATACCGATTTAGTCAAGCACTACAAATCGCGGGGCTTTGTCGATGTGCGCGGCGGCGGGCGCTCCAGCTACCGCTCGACCATCTCCGACGTCATCGGCGGCACTATTGCCCGCCTCTATCTAGCCGAGCACTTTGGCACGGCCATTTTCTCTTCGATCAGCCAAGTGGGACCGCTGGAGACGGGCCTTTCTCTGGCGGCACGAGTCGCCGAACTAGTCGAATCCAACGGGCAGCGCCTGTCGCCGGCGACGTGTGCGGCCCTCGAAAGCGAGTTGGAACGCGGGGCGCTCCGCACGGTGGATGCGGATTTCGCACGCCAAGCAGCCGAGCTGATTGCCAAAACCCGCAAAGCGCGAGACTCGGTCGGCGCGGCCCTCGAAGTAGTAGCCGTCAACGTGCCGCCCCTCGTCGGCGAGCCCCTGTATCAGAGCCTGAAGTTGCGCCTGATGGGCAGCCTCGGCGGCCTACACGCCGTGCAAGCCTGCGAAATTGGTGCTGGGCATTTTGTCGCGGCGCGACGCGGTAGCCAAAACAACGATCCGATCCGCAAAGACGGCTACCAGCGCAACAGCCACGGCGGCCTGCTCGGCGGCGTGACCACGGGCATGCCGCTCGTCTGCCGCTTGAGCTTCAAACCCACGGCTACCATCGCCCGGCCCCAAAATTCCGTGCGCAAGGACCTCGAAGAAATCGAGTTCCAACTCGCCAAGGGCCGCCACGATCCCTGCGTGGGTGTGCGCGCCGGCGCGACCTTAGAGTCGCGGCTGGCCATCGAGCTGATGAACGCCGTGCTCATGCACCAAGCGCACAGCATGGATGTGAGCAATTTCAAACTGTTCTGATTGCTGGCAGCTAACGCTCACCGGGCGGGCATCTCCACGCCCAGTTCCGCCGCCACCTTGCCAATTTCATCCCAAGTGGGTTGGGGCAAATCAATGCCTTCGACGAGCAGCCGCGCTCTAGTCTGCTGTTCGATTTCGCCGGGCGCATAGACTTTTTCAAACCCGGGCAAGGGGCGAGCCGAGCACACCCACTGGGCCATCGCTTCGACTTCGCGCTCGTACGCATCCAAAGCGATAAAATCCTCGATATTGATCGCCAAGACCATGATCCCGTTGCCGCCGCTGCCGCCTTCTTTGGTGCAACCAGCGTGCGAGAGTGGTCCCACCAACATTTCCACCATCATCGCCAAGCCGCTGCCCTTGTGTCCAAACTGGAGGCCGCCCAACGGCAACACGCCGGTGCCCGCGGCGTCGTCTAAATAGCGCTGAGCGTCGGTGACGGGCTGGCCTTCCCGATCTATAACCCAACCCTCGGGCATCGGCTCTTGGCGAATGTTCTTCTGGACGATTTTGCCACCGGCCACGACGGTCATGGTCATATCGAGCATAAAGGGCGGCCCATGCTGGCGCGGCGCAGAAAAGGCGATCGGCTCAGGACGCAGGCGACGATCGGCCGAGCCGAAAGGCGCGAGGAATAGGCCTCCGCCATTGAGCCAAACCATGCCGATCATGCCCCTCGCGGCGATCCGGGGCGGATAGTCGCCGAGGCGGCAGATGTGGGTGATGTGGTTGAGGCCGACAAAGCCGAAGGTGGCGTTTTGGGCTTTGTCAACGGCAATGTCGAGCGCGCGATTGACGGCGACGATGCCGTTGGCTCCTTTGCCGTTGACGACCCGGAGCACGGGAGTGTCGCGCACGACTTGGGTCTCTTCCCAGCGGACGTAGTTGTCTTGCATCCCGCGGACGTAGTTGGGGACCAGCCAAGTGCCGTGGGAGTCGTGGCCGTGCAGGTGGCTTTCGACGACGTGGTCGGCGACGATGCGGGCGTCGTCTGCGGGGATGCCAGTAGCGGCAAAAATGCGATAGCAGAGATCGTTGAGGACGTCGTGTTGGACTATGGGCATGAGGTGAGGAGTCCTTTGGATAGGTGCGCTCTAGGGGGCGTGTGTTTCCATCAATTCGGCGAAGTAGCTAAACAGGTGGAAGCTGTCGTGCGGCCCTGGCGAAGCCTCCGGGTGGCACTGAATAGAAAAAATGGGTAGTTCCTTGTGGTGCAAGCCCTCGATGCAATGGTCGTTGAGGTTGAGGCGAGTGATTTCGAGGCAATCGGGCAGCGAGTCGGCCGCAATGCCCCAGCCGTGGTTTTCAGAAGTGATTAGGATCCGGTCGCTGGAGCGTTCCTTGATCGGCTGGTTGGCCCCGCGGTGCCCGAACTTGAGGCGGTAAATTTCCGCGCCAAAGGCCAAGCCGAGAATCTCGTGGCCCAAGCAGATGCCAAACATTGGCTTCTTGCCGATCAGGCCCTTACAGGTCGCGATCGCGTAGTCAAGGGGCCGGGGATCGCCGGGGCCGTTGGACAGAAAAACGCCGTCCGGCGCCAAGGCCAAGACCTCGGCGGCCGTGGTTTTGGCCGGCACGACCGTCACCTTGCATCCTGCGGCGACCAAACAGCGGACGATATTGCGCTTGATGCCGTAGTCCAAGGCGACGACGTGGAAGCGCGGTACTGCGGGGCTTGCGACATAGGGCGCAGCGCAGCTAACGGCGGCGACCATGTCCACACCGACCAGCCCCGGCCAAGCGCGCGCTTTTTCGACTAAGCTGTCCGGGTCGAGATCGGTGGTGGAAATGGCGGCGTCCATCACGCCCTCAATGCGCACTCTGCGAGTCAACTCGCGGGTGTCGATGCCCTCAACGCCTAAAACGCCGTGCTCTTCGAGATACTCGGGCAAGCTCTGGTGCGCGCGCCAGCTACTCGGCCGGCGGCAGCACTCCTTCATCAGGAAACCGCGAACTTGGGGATGCACCGATTCGTCGTCTTCGGGGGTGACCCCGTAGTTGCCTATGAGTGGGTACGTCATGGTGACGATCTGGCCGGCGTAGGAGGGGTCCGTGAGAATTTCCTGATAGCCGGTCATGCTGGTATTGAAGACCATTTCGCCGCGGCACTCACCCCCGCGACCAAGGGCCCGGCCCTCAAAGACAGTGCCGTCCGCGAGCGCGACGAGCGCTTTCATCTTTCGTAGATACTCCTTTTGAACGGGTTTAACAGCCGGGAAAAACTTAGGCCAAAAAAGATGCGGTGAACAGGCGGCTCATTCCGGGGCCGAGTCGGTTAGGTCTTGGCGCTCCTGCCGGGCGCGCTCTTGCATATCGACGGCCGGATCGAATTCACCGACGATTTCCTGACCGACGATTTCTTCAATCACGTCCTCTAAGGTGACAATGCCGGCAAAGCCACCGTATTCATCGACGACCGCGAAAAGGTGCTCGCGCCGCTGGATGAATTCTTCGAGTAGGCGACTGGCTCGCGCCGATTCAGGCACCGCATGGATGGAGCGGCCAACCTCAAAGAGCTTAGCTTGGTCGCGGCCATCGGCCAAGGCACTAAACGCATCGCGCCGCAGCACCAAGCCAACGATGTTTTCCCGCTCGCCCTGATAGAGGGGCACCCGGCTGTGGTCCCAGCTGCCTGACTGCTCGCGGGCCTTGGCCAAGGTCAAGTCGCGGTCGAGACAGTGAACGACGGTGCGCGGGGTCATTATATCACGCGCCCGCAATTGGTCGAGCGTGAGGATATTTTGGATGACGCGCTCTTGGTCGTGAGAAATAGCACCGGATCGGCGGCTCATCCGCGCAATAATCTCAATCTCTTCCGGCACTACTTCCGGCACGTCGGGAGCCCTAGCGGTGATGAGCCGAACGATGAACTTGTTGAGCCAAATAAAGGGCGCAAACAGCCATACCAGCCATTGGATTGGGCGGGCGATCAAGCGGGCCAAAGACCGGGCATGTACCACGCCCACCGTCTTGGGGATGATCTCCGAAAAGATGAGTACTGCCAGCGAAATAGCGATAGTGAAGTATGTCTCCGGCGTTTGCTCAAATACTCCGACAAAGGCAGCACCGGCAACGGCGGCACCACCAGTATTGGCCAAGGTATTCAGCGTGAGGATCGCCGAGATGGGACGCTGGATATCCGCGTGCAGTTTCTTGAGGATTTTGCCCGAAGTACGCCCTTGGTTGGCCAGCATTTCGATCTGACTGGCGGGTAGCGAGTAGAGCGCAGCTTCCAAAAGCGAACAAACGCAGGATACGACGAGAACAACGCTGACAGCTAGGATCAGCTCGAGTTCAGGGGTCATAGACGCGAGGGGAATGTAACAAAGAGAGGGACTCCCGCTGGGACTCCCTCTCCAATGGCACTGGATTGTGACGTCTTGCTCAGGAGCAACTATTCCACGTGCTCATTAATTCGTTTGGTCAGCTCAAACATGCTCACTTGCTCGGTGCCGCCGAAGACGGCTTTGAGCTTATCGTCGGCGTTGATCATGCGTTTGTTTTGCTCATCTTGCAGACCGTTCTTTTTGATGTACGCCCAGACTTTCTTGGTGATCTGAGTACGCGGCAATGGCTTGTTGCCGACGATGGCTGCAAGGGCGGCGTCGGGCTGCAAGGGCCTCATAAAAGCGGGATTGGGCTTGCGCTTCGTCGTCGTCTTGGCAACAGATTTCTTCTTAGCCATGAAAAGTCATCCTTTAGCTATAGGGGTAAACCTACGAAAATGAGAGTACGACAATATAGTACGAGGGTAGTATAAGTCAAGCAAAAATGTAGCTTTTTCATAGGGGAAAACCCTCTCACTAGGGGAGTTTGACATAATTTGCGAAAACGGTCATTTTAATTTTGGGCTTGGATTTGTCGTATTTTGTGGTCTAAAAATTGATGATCGAAAAAAGCAAATTGGGTTTCGTGGGGACCGGCAACATGGGTCGGGCGCTGATCGAAGGTTTGGTTGGTCAGCTTCCTGCGGGGCAGATAACCGCGGCCGACATCAGGCCGGAAGCGCTTGCAGGCTTGTCGGAGTTGGGCATCCATACCAGCACTGACTCAGCCGATGCCGTCCGCGGTCAGGACTTGGTGATGTTGGTGCTCAAGCCACAAGTAGCCGCGCCCGTATTGCAGGCACTATCCACGCATTTTAGCACCCAGCAGATCGTCGTCTCGCTCATGGCCGGCGTATCGACCGTCCGGCTCGAAGAGCTACTGCCCGCGCAAATGCCCGTGGTGCGCGTCATGCCGCAGACGCTGGTGCGGGTAAAAGGTGCAGCTTGTGCGCTCTGCGCTGGTCGCGCTGCCAGCGCAGAGCAGGTGGCGCAAGTGCGGTCGCTCTTCGACTTAGTCGGCACTACAGTCGAGGTCGCCGAAAATCTCATGGACGCAGTTACAGGGCTTTCCGGTAGCGGCCCGGCTTGGGCTTACACGGTCGTTGAGGCGCTCACCGATGGCGGCGTACGCGCCGGTCTGCCGCGCGAAACCGCCTTAACACTCGCCGCCCAAACTCTGCTCGGTGCCGCACGCCTCGTACTCAAAAGCGGCGAGCATCCGGCCGTACTCCGAGACCAAGTTACTTCGCCGGGCGGAACTACGGCCGCTGGGCTGCACAAGCTAGAAGAAAAGGGCCTGCGCGACGCGCTGATCAGTGCCGTGCTAGCCGCCGCCGAGCGCTCGGCTGAGTTGGGGCAATCGTGATTGCAGTCATCGACTACGGCATGGGCAACCTGCGCAGCGTGCAGAAAGCCTTCGAATTCCTCGGCTATGAAGCCGAAATCGTCGAAGACCCCGAGCGTCTAAGGGCGGCCACGCATCTCGTATTGCCCGGCGACGCAGCCTTCGGCGATGCGATGCACAACTTGCAGGCCGCCGGTTGGGACGCGGCCATCGCCGAAGGGCTTGCGGCCAACAAGCCCTTCTTGGGCATCTGCGTGGGGCTACAGCTCATGTTTGGAGAAAGCGAAGAAATGGGAAGGCATCGCGGCCTCGGAATCCTGCCAGGCAAATGCGTGCGTTTTCCGCCGAGCGAGCGCGTGCCGCACATCGGCTGGAACCAAATCGCCATCAAGCGCACAGTGCCCCTCTTAGAGGGCGTACCCGAGGGAAGTTTTTTTTATTTTGTCCATTCGTACTACGTGGTAAACGAAAACAAAGACGATTGCGTCGCCACGACCGACTACGGTATTGACTATACCTCAATCGCCGGGAGCGGGCGCGTCTTTGGCGTACAATTTCATCCAGAAAAGAGCCAAGTCCACGGCTTGCGCCTTCTCGACAACTTCGCGCACCTGCGCTGAAGCGATATGCTTGCCAAGCGAATCATTCCCTGTCTAGACGTAAAAAATGGCCGCAACGTGCGCGGGGTGCGCTTTTCGGCCGACCGCGATGCCGGCGACCCCGTCGAGCTCGCCACGCGCTACGACTCCGAAGGCGCAGATGAGCTCGTCTTCTACGACATCACGGCTTCAGCCGATGGCCGCGCCATTGTCATGGACCTCGTGCGCCAAGTCTCTGAGCGGATATTCATTCCCCTAATGGTCGGCGGCGGTATTCGCACCTTCGCAGACGTGCGCCACATTCTCAAGACCGGTGCCGACAAGGTCTCGATCAACTCGGCCCACGTATATTCACCAGACATCATCAACCAAAGCGCAGAGAGCTTTGGCTCGCAGTGCATTGTCGCGGCTATCGACGCGCTCAGGCGTCCGGCTGTGCCCGGCGAGCCGCCATCGTGGGAGCTGTACATCAACGGCGGGCGCAAAGCCACCGGCATCGACGCCCTAGCGTGGGTAGAGGCCCTCGTCGAGCGCGGAGCAGGCGAATTGGTGCTCAACAGCATCGACGCCGACGGGACGCGCGCCGGGTACGACCTCGAGCTAAACCAAGCAGTAGCACGCCGCGTGGACGTACCCATCGTCGCCTCGGGCGGCGCCGGCAACCTCGACCACATCCACGAGGTGCTGACTGCGGGCGAAGCCAGTGCCGCCCTAGCGGCCTCCATCTTCCACTTCCAGCATTATTCAATTCCCCAAGTCAAGAGTTTTTTGCACGAGCGCGGGGTCATGGTGCGCCAGTGAAAGTAAGCCAAGTGTCGCGGCCGGCCCTGATGCGCGAGGTGCAGCGGCTGGTAGTCAAAATCGGCAGCAGCACCCTGACCACTCGGTGCCACAAGCTCGACGACGCGGTCGCCAACCAACTCGTCGAAGATGTAGTCGAACTGCGCTCACAGGGCTTGGAGGTAGCGATTGTCTCCTCGGGAGCGGTCGCCGCCGGCATGGGGCGGATGGAGTTGGACAGACGCCCAGACAACATCGCCCAACTACAAGCCCTCGCAGCCATCGGCCAAGTCCTGCTGATGGATATCTACAAGGACAAATTCCACCGCTACGGCGTACCCATCGGCCAAGTGCTCTTAACCGCCGAGGACATCCTCGGCGACCGCCAGCGCTACGTAAACCTCGAAAACACTTTTCGCAACCTTTTCGCCTATCAGGCCGTACCCCTAATCAACGAAAACGACAGCGTCGCCGTTGCCGAACTCCGGCGTCAGCTCGGAGAAAACGACATGCTCGCCGCTTATGTGACGAATCTGATCCGGGCGGATATGCTGGTCATGTTTTCGGATGTTGAGGGGCTTTACCACGCCTTCGGTCCGTGCGGTCCCGAAGGCAAGCTAGTAAACCAAGTAAGCCAAGATAGCCTCAATCTAGAGGGGATGATTGGTCGCTCGCTCGACGGGCGCGGCCGGGGCGGCATGGCGACCAAGCTACGAGCCGCTCGGCTTTTGATGGCCTGCGGCGAAATGGCGGTCATCGCCCACGGGCGCAAACATCGCTTGCGCCACATCCTCGCCGGCCGCGAGCAAGGGACCCTATTTCTGCCCACCGGCCGCAAGCTCAACAGTCGGCATCGCTGGATCGGTTTTGCCAGCCAGTGTCGCGGCAGTGCGGTGATTGACCGCGGTGCCCAACGCGCCATCGCCGAACAAGACAAGAGCCTGCTCCCGGTGGGGGTCGTCTCCTGCGAGGGCGAGTTTGACGCCGGCGACGTGGTACAGGTGATGGGCGAACGCGGCGAGAAGCTGGGGCGGGGCTTGTGCCGCTACTCGGCCTGTGAACTGCGCCGCATATTGGGCATGAGCTCACCCGAAGTCGCAAGTGCGCTAGGTCGTCCCGCCCGGGAGGTCATCCATCGCGACGACCTCGTCTTATTCTAAAATCGACGTGACTAAAACGGCTAGGATCTTGCTGATCGCCTTTCTCGCTCTGGTGGCGTACATAGCCTTTGGCAACGGGCTGTTCTACAAAGTGTGGCAGGCGGAGAAGAGCTTGGCGGAACGCAAAGCCGAGGTGAAACAACTAGAAGCCGAAACAGACAGCTTGCGCCAAGTGCTAAAACTACTCGAAAGCAACCTCGATTTTATCGAAAGAGTCGCGCGGGAAGATCTCGGCTTGGTCAAGCCGGGCGAGGTGGTCATCCCCCTACCGACGGAAGAAGGCGAGTGACGCCGTGCCGCGCACTATCGTCAAAACGCGCGCCATCGTACTGCGCACCATGCGCCTGGGTGAAACCAGCAGCCTAGTGACGTTGTACGCTCGGGAGTATGGCAAACTCAAGGCCATGGCCCGCGGTGCCCGCAAGCCCAAGAGCCGGTTCGGGGCCGCGCTCGGCTTGATGAGTGAAATCCAAGCTGTCTGCTACATCAAAGAAACCCGCGACCTGCAAACTCTAAGCGAATGCACCCTACTCAAACCAGCACCCGACCTAGCGCAAAGCCTAGAGCGACTTTCCTTTGGCAGTGCCGCCTGCGAGCTAGTTGATCGCCTGACGATCGAAGGCGCGGGCAATCCCCGGCTCTACCAGTGCCTGGCCGGGGTGTTGCGCGGGCTGGCCGAAGTGGAGCCAGAGCAGGTTGAGTCGCTATTCTGGTACTTCCAACTCCGCGCCGCGGCGGCCCTCGGCTACCGCCCGGAGCTGCGCCAGTGCATTACCTGCCAACGCGATCTAGGCGCCCCCTCGTCGTGGTTCAGTGCCGCCCTCGGGGGCGGCCTGTGCGCGGCCTGCGGCCCCGGGAATGGAGTGCGTTTAGCGCCGCGCAGCCTGCGCTTTCTCGCCGTCCTCCAAGGTCTTAGAACCTATAGCAAGGAGGCTCTCCCCCAAGCCCCGGCCCAGCGCGGCGAGATCCGCACGGCCTTGCGCAGCTTTCTAGAATACCACGGCGGCGAGCACAGCCGACTCAAATCGCTCGACTTTCTCGATGGCCTCAACAAGGCCGCTTTACCCGTCTAACCTACTGGAGATTTTCATGTCCGACGACGCAATGGAAAAACTAGTATCCCTGTGCAAGCGCAAAGGCTTCATTTACCAAAGCTCGGAAATCTACGGCGGCCTCAACGGCTGCTGGGACTACGGTCCTTTGGGGGTCGAGTTGTTGCACAACATCAAAGAGCTTTGGTGGAAGGCCATGACCTACCGCGAGGACGTGGAGGGCATCGACGCCAGCATCCTCATGAATCAGCGGGTGTGGGAGGCATCGGGCCACGTCGATAGCTTTACCGACCCCATGGTCGAAGATCGCAAGACCAACGAGCGCTTTCGGCTCGACCAACTTCTCGCAGAAAACGGCATTGACGTAGCGGGTCTGAGTGCCGCGGAGATGGGCGCACTCCTCCGCGAGCGCAACATCAAAAGCCCCAAGGGCAACGAATTGAGCGACCCGCGGCAATTCAATCTGATGTTCAAGACCTTCGTCGGTCCGCTCGAAGACGACAGTGCGCGGGTCTTTCTCCGCCCGGAGACGGCGCAGGGCATCTTCGTCAACTACCTCAACGTGCAGGCGGCGACGCGCCAGAAGCTGCCCTTTGGCATTGCCCAGATCGGCAAGGCATTTCGCAACGAGATCAACACCAAGAATTTCCTCTTCCGCACCCGGGAATTCGAGCAGATGGAGATGCAGTACTTCGTCGCGCCGGGCACCCAAGACGAGTGGTTCGACTATTGGCGCGAGGAGCGTTGGAAGTGGTTTGCACAAATCGGCCTGCCCGAGCGCAAGCTGAGTTGGCGCGAACATCAAGGCGACGAACTAGCCCACTATGCCCGCGCCGCTTTTGACATCCAGTACGAGTTTCCCTTTGGCCGAGGCGAGATTGAGGGTATCCACAATCGCGGCGACTACGACCTGTCGCAGCACGAAAAATTCTCGGGCAAACAGCTCAAGTACTTCGACGAGGCGCAGCGCACCAAGTTCGTACCCTACGTCGTAGAAACCTCAATAGGGGCCAGCCGCACGCTCATGGCCTGCCTAGTCGAAGCATACCACGAGGAACAGGTCCGGGGCGAGACCCGGGTGGTAATGCGCTTTCACCCGCGCATTGCACCGCTCAAGGTGGCGGTATTGCCCCTCGTCAAGCGCGACGGCATGCCCGCTAGTGCCCGACAAATCGCCGCGGACCTCCGGCCTTATATGCGAGTTTTTTACGACGAAGGCGGCGCGATTGGCCGCCGCTACCGGCGCATGGACGAGGTGGGAACGCCGTTTTGTCTAACGGTCGATTCGGACACCTTAGCGGACCAGACCGTCACCGTGCGGGCTCGCGACACCATGGCCCAAGAGCGGGTGCCCATAGCCGAGTTGCGTACCCACCTCGAGAGCCGCATGGACGCTTGGCAAGTCCCTTGACCCGGTAGTATAAATCCTGATATTATCCTTCGCGCTGTCGCAACACTGCGCATTTGCGACACGGCACCCGGTATAGCGAAAGTGGCGGAACTGGCAGACGCGCTAGACTTAGGATCTAGTGCCCGAAAGGGCTTGGGGGTTCGAGTCCCCCCTTTCGCACCACAAATAAACGAGCGCACGGCCGGCGAGTTGGCCGTGCGCCCTAGTCTTGTAGGATTGCGTTTCGTGAAGACACAGGTCACAGAGAAAGGGCAGTGGGCCCGCGAATTGGCCGTCGAAGTCGAGGCTGCGCGCATCGACGCCGCCGTCAATAAGGCCCTGCGACGCTACCAAAAGCGGCTGGAGATCCCAGGCTTCCGCCGGGGCAAAGTGCCGCTCAGAATCGTCGAGGCGCGCTTCGGCAGCTCCATCCGCGGCGAAGTCGTCGGCGATCTCCTGCCCTCGCTGCTAGAAGAAGCCGCGCGCGAGGCGGGCCTGCGGCCGGCCGCACCGCCCAAAATCTCCCATCTCGATCACGAGCCAGGGGGTAGCCTCACGTTCACGGCAGATATCGATATCTGGCCCGAGGTCAAAGCCGAGCACTACGAAAAGCTCACTGCCACCCGCATGATACACGAGGTGGTCGACGAGGAAATCGGCGAGCATCTAGAAGAGTTGCGCCGCCGCCACGCCACCGAACAAGTCGTCGAGCGACCGTTGGCCAACGGCGATGTGCTCGTCGCGGATTTGCAGCGACTCGACGAGAGCGGCTGGCCCATCATTGGCGACAAGCACGAGAAGAGCCACATCCTCATCGGCGACGAAAACGCCCTCAGTCCCGAGCTGGAAGAGGCCCTCGTTGGCATGAGTGCTGGCGAAGAGCGCAAGGTCCGCTTCACCTATCGAGCGGACCTGCCCAACGAACTGCTCGCCGGCCAAGCCGCGCACTTCGCCGTGGCCGCGCACGAGGTGCGCGAGCGCATCCTGCCCGCGCTCGACGACGAATTCGCCAAGGATCTCGGCGAGCAGTTCCAGACTCTCGACGACTTGCGCCAGCACCTCAGCGGGCAGATCCAACAGCGCTGGGAATACATGGCCCAACGGCGCCTGCACGGCGAATTGATCAGCCAGCTCATCCTAAAGAACGACTTTGAACTGCCCGAGAGCATGGTCGACAACTACCTCGACTCGCTCGAACGAGAGGACGCCGACCACGACCACGACCACGACCACCGCCACAGCGACGAAGAGCGCACCCAAGCCACGCGCCAGCTCAAGAGCTATATACTGCTCGAAAGCGTACGCCAACAAGCCGGAGTCGAAGTAACGGACGAGGAGTTTGCCCAATTCGCCGCCGAGCGCGCCGCTCTCACCGGCGTCCAACCTGCCGACTTGCAGAACGCGGCGGAGCTGCGACGCGAATTGGAAGATCAAAAAGTCCTCGAATTACTCATTGCCAAAGCCGCAATCAGAGAGGAAAAGGTATAAATCATGTCGCTGATTCCAATGGTCATCGAACAGACCGGCCGAGGAGAGCGCTCATACGACATCTACTCGCGGTTGCTCAAGGACCGCATCATCTTCGTCGGCACTCCGATCAACGACGCGATCGCCAACCTCATCATCGCCCAAATTCTCTTTCTCGCTTCTGAAGATCCCAAAAAGGACATTGCGCTCTATCTCAACACCCCTGGCGGGCTGATTTCGGCGGGCATGGCCATCTACGACACCATGCAATACGTGGCGGCCGACATATCCACGATCTGCATCGGCCAAGCATCCAGCATGGGGGCCGTGCTATTGGCCGGCGGCAGCAAGGGCAAGCGTCAAGCCCTGCCCAACGCCCGCATCTTGCTGCACCAGCCCATGGGCGGCATTGGCGGCCAAGCAGCCGACATGGAAATCCACGCCCGCGAGATCATCGCCATGCGCCAGCAGATCAACGAAGTGCTAGTCGCGTGTACTGGGCAGCCGATAGAGCGCATTGAGCGCGATACCGAGCGCGACTTCTTCATGTCGGCCGCAGCGGCCGTAGAATACGGCATCATCGACGAAATCATCGCGCCATCGCACGTCGAGGCAGCCCCTTCCTTAGTATAGGAGCCTATTTTGCGCCGTCGGCCTCCCCCAAGCGATCCGCGCTGCTCGTTCTGCGGGCGCAGCCACCACCAAGTCGACAAGATCATAACCGGTCCCCAAGTCCACATCTGCAACGAATGCGTCAAGCTGTGCAACGACGTCTTGGCCGAGGAGCGGCAAAAGGCCCTCCCTTGGGAGACCGCCCAGATGCCCAAGCCGACCCAAATCAAGGATTTTCTCGACGAATACGTCATCGCTCAAGAGCGGGCCAAGAAAATCCTCGCGGTCGCCGTGTACAACCACTACAAGCGCATTCGCACCAAAGTCGACTTAGACGAGGTGGAGCTGGAGAAAAGCAACGTAATGCTCATCGGCCCCACCGGCACTGGCAAGACCGAACTGGCCAAAACGCTGGCCAAATTCCTGCAAGTCCCCTTCTCCATTGCCGACGCCACCATTCTCACCGAAGCCGGCTATGTGGGTGAGGACGTAGAGAATATCCTAGTGGGCCTTTTGCAAGCGGCCGACTACGACGTGCCCCGCGCTGAAAAGGGCATCCTCTATCTCGATGAGGTCGACAAAATTGCCCGCAAGGGAGCCACGCCTTCGGTCGGTCGCGACGTGTCGGGCGAGGGCGTGCAGCAAGCACTGCTCAAAATTTTAGAGGGCACCACCGCCAACATCCCGCCCAAGGGAGGCCGCAAGCACCCCGAGCAGCCGATGATCCAGATGAACACTCGCAACATTCTCTTCGTCTGCGGCGGGGCCTTTGAGGGGCTGGACAAGGTCATTAGCCAACGGGTCGGCAAGCGCACCATGGGCTTTGGCGCCGACGGCACCGACGAACATCAACCCAACGCCGAGGACGTATTGCTGCAGGTGCAGCCCGAAGACCTGCTCGCCTACGGCATGATCCCCGAATTTGTCGGCCGCGTACCCGTAATCACCACCATGGACTCGCTCGCCGACAACGACTTGCTCCGCATCCTCACCGAGCCGCACGACGCCATTATCAAGCAGTCGCAGCGGCTCTTTGCCATGGACGGAGTCGAGGTCGAGTTCACCGAGGACGCCCTGCGCAAGATAGTGGCCTTGACCGTTCACAAAGGCACTGGGGCCCGCGGCCTGCGCTCCGTTCTAGAGCAGGCCATGATGGACATCATGTTCGACATTCCCTCTCAGGAGAGCGTGACGCGCCTGCAAGTTACGGGCGAGATGATCGAGCAGGGAATTGAGCAGTACAGCAGCGAAGACGAAGAGATACAGCGCAAGCGCGCCTGATCTCCAAGCCCCGGCGATGCGCTTTTCCTCGGTCGAATTCAAAATGGGCGCGGTCCGCACGGCCGATTTGCCCAAGGACGGCTTGCCTGAAATCGCCTTAGTGGGTCGCTCCAACGTCGGCAAGTCCTCGCTGATCAACAAGCTGGTACAGCGCAAGAGGCTAGCGCGTACCAGCACGGTCCCCGGCAAGACTCAGCAGTTGAACTACTACCTAGCCAACGAGCGGTTCTACTTGGTCGATCTGCCTGGCTATGGGTACGTGCGCGGCGGCGTGGGCTTGCGCTTGCAACTCGGCCAGCTCATCCGCAGCTACATGGCCAATCGTCCAGCGTTATACGCGGTGTTGCAGCTCGTCGATGCCCGGCGCGGCCCCACCGACTTGGACCGGCAGATGATCGACCATTTGCGCGCCCTCGATAAGCCTTTTCTGCTGGTCTTTACCAAGGCGGATAAACTATCGCGCAACAAGCTGCAAAACTTACTCGACCAACTCGACGCCCAAGGATCGCTCGCCGGCCTTTCCTTCGTGCCGTTCTCGGCGGTTGATGGCCGCGGGCAGGACGACATTACACAGTGGATCGCCGCGGCACTAGCCGGCAACGCAACCTAAAGAGGCCCCTTTGAAAGTACTGATTAGCGACGAGATGGACCCCCGCTGCGTCGAGATTCTCGAAGCCAATGACGGGATCGCAGTAGATGTGTGCAGTGGCTTGTCGCCGCACGCACTCCTAGACTGCATCGGCGACTACGAGGGGCTCGTCGTGCGCAGCGCCACCGAGGTGACAGCCGCGGTGCTCGCCGCGGGCTCGCGCCTCCGGGTCATTGGCCGCGCTGGCACGGGCTTCGACAACATCGACGTAGAGGCGGCAACGCGCCACGGCGTCATCGTCATGAACACTCCGGGCGGCAATTCCCTGTCGACCGCCGAGCACACCTTCGCGCTCATAGCCTCCCTTGCGCGGCACATCCCGCAGGCGGCAGCCTCCCTTAAAAAGGGGTTGTGGGAGCGAAGCCAATTCGTCGGCGTCGAGCTAGCCGGTAAGACCCTCGCCGTGATCGGCTTGGGCCGCGTGGGGCGGGAGGTGGCCGTGCGCGCCGCGGCCTTTCACATGAAGGTCCTCGGCTACGATCCCTACATCGGCCAAGAGATGGCTCTCTCCTACGGGGCGCATCTGGCGTCCCTCAACGAAATCTACGCTACCGCAGATTTCATCACCGTCCACACCCATCTCAGCGACCAGACCCGGCACCTGATTTCCGACGCCCAGATCGCCCAGTGCAAGGACGGGGTTTATCTCATCAACTGCGCCCGCGGCGGCATCGTGGACGAAGCCGCCCTGCTGCGCGGCTTGCACTCGGGCAAAGTCGCTGGGGCGGCCTTCGACGTCTTTGAGGAGGAGCCGCCGACCCTCGTGGACCTCTTAGTAGATGACCGCGTGATCTGCACACCGCACTTGGCGGCCTCCACCAAAGAAGCCCAAGCCAATGTCGCCTTGCAGGTGGCCGAGCAAGTAGGCGACGTGCTGATGGGCCGCGTCGTTCGCAACGCGGTCAACGCTCCTTCGCTCGATCCCGAAATCCACGGCAAACTCCAGCCCTATCTCGTGCTCGCCGAGCGGCTAGGGCGCCTGCAAGCTCAGCTCGGCGAAGGACAGCTAGAGCGCATCACCATCGAATACCAAGGCGATGTAACCACCTACCCGACTCCGCCGCTGACTTCGGCCGTACTCAAGGGCATTATGGGAACCATCTCGGACGCGGCCGTCAACGTGGTCAATGCGCTGCTTTTCGCGCAGGAGCGCGGCGTGCAAGTCGATGAGCGGATCAGCAGCGAGCACGAGGACTACGCCAGCCTCATCACCGTGGTGTATCACACCAACAAGGGGCAGCGCCTGCTCGCGGGTACGATCTTCGGCAAGAGCGACCCGCGCTTGGTGCATCTCGACGAGTACATTTTCGACGCCGTTCCAGCGGGGCACATGCTCTTTTACGTCAACGACGATGTCCCAGGCATCATCGGCCAAATCGGCACGGTCATGGGTAGCCACAACGTCAACATCGCCCAAATGTCGTGCGGACGTCGCCAAATGGGCGGCCAAGCCCTGACCATCCTCAACGTCGACGACCCGATTACCTCCGACGTAGTTGACGATATTCTCGCTCGGGAGTACATCTCCTGGGCCAAACAAGTCAGTCTTTAAGCACGGGAGTACGCCATGCCCGCAAAAATAGTACTAGGAGCGCAGTGGGGCGACGAAGGCAAAGCCAAAATCGTCGATTACCTCACGTCGGCCGCCGACGTGGTGGTGCGCTATCAAGGCGGAGCCAACGCCGGCCACACGGTCGTCACCGGCGACACCGAGTTCATCTTCCACACCATCCCCTCCGGCATCATGCACGAAGATAAAGTCTGCGTGGTGGGCAACGGGGTGGTCGTCGATCCAGCCACCATGCTCGATGAGATCGCCGAGTTGGAGGCCAAGGGCTTTTCAGTGGCGGGCCGCTTCTTTCTCAGCCAAGTCGCCCACGTCGTCATGCCCTACCACAAGGTCTTGGAAAAGGCCGGCGAAGAGAGCAAAAACGGCGTCGCCATCGGCACGACTGGCCGCGGCATCGGCCCGGCGTACCGCGACAAAGTCGAGCGCAGCCACGGGGTACGCGTCATGGACTTGTGCAATCCGGCGCGTTTGCGCGACAAGCTCCGCGCCAGCATCCGCGCTAAAAACGAGATTTTGACCAAGGTCTTTGGCCAAGAGCCGCTGGAGGCCGGGCCCATCATCGACGCCTACATCGGCTATGGCCAGCGGCTCGCCCCTTATGTGGCCGACACCTCGGTCTTACTCAACCAAGCCCTCGACCAAGGCCAAACGGTCCTCTGCGAAGGGGCGCAAGGGACCTTGCTCGACATCGACCACGGCACCTATCCCTACGTCACTTCCTCGAACACCACGGCCGGTGGGGCCTGCACCGGCACTGGCATGGGCCCGACGCGGATCGACGAGGTCGTCGGCGTGGCTAAAGCGTACACCACGCGAGTGGGCAACGGGCCTTTTCCCACCGAGTTATTGGGCGAAGAAGGCGAGCGTCTGCGCGCCTTGGGGCGCGAGTACGGAGCCACCACCGGCCGGCCGCGGCGCTGCGGCTGGTTCGACGCCGCCATTTTGCGGGTTTCGACGCGCATCAACGGCCTGACCAGCATCGCCCTGACGCGGCTCGATGTCCTCGACCAATGCGAGCGTCTCAAGCTGGGCATTGGCTATCGCTGTGGCGACCAAGTGCTGGAGGAGTTCCCCGCCGACCCGCAGGTGCTCGACCAATGCGAGCCGATTTACCAAGAGATGGCTGGCTGGTGCGCTCCGACTACCGCTGCCCGCTGTTTTGACGACCTGCCGCCGCAAGCGCAGGCTTACGTGGAGCGGGTCGCCGAGCTGAGCCGCGCACCAGTCTCCCTGATTTCCGTAGGGCCAGAGCGCGAAGCCACCATTTCCCTCGCCTAAGCCATGCTACTCAACCCGGCACTCGCCGAGTCCAAGCCGCGCACCTTGCGCCGCCTAATGGCCGAGAAGACCCTGGCCTTGCCCGGTGCTTTCAACGCGCCCGTGGCCATGCTGGCCGAGCGCATCGGGTTTGAGGCCGTGTACATTTCCGGGGCCGGGCTGGCCAACGGCACGGCCGGCTACCCAGACGTCGGCCTGTTGGGCATGGACGAAATGGCGCGGCAAGCTGGCTACATTGCCAACGCCGTGCAGCTGCCCTGTATATGCGATGCCGACACCGGCTTTGGCGAGGTCTGGCAGGTGATGCGCACAGTGCGTGCGTACGAGCGCGAGGGCTTGGCCGGGTTGCACTTAGAGGACCAAGTAATGCCCAAGCGCTGTGGTCACCTCGACGGCAAGGCCCTAATCGGGGTCGCGGAAATGGAGCGCAAGATCGCCGCCGCTTGCGCGGCGCGGCAAGATCCGGACTTCACAATCATCGCCCGCTGCGACGCCCGTGCGGTTGAGGGCTTTGCTCAGAGCGTTGAGCGCGGCCAGCGCTACTTGGCAGCCGGCGCAGACGCGGTCTTTCCCGAAGCCATGCAGAGCACCGAGGAATTCGCCCGCTACGCCGAGCAAGTCAAAGGCCCGCTGTTGGCCAACATGACCGAATTCGGCAAGTCGCCGTACCTATCGGTCGCCGAGTTCGCCGCCCTGGGCTACTGCCTCGTGATTTTCCCAATGAGCGCGTTCCGCACGATGATGAAGGCCGTTGAAGGGCTGTTCCGCGAACTCAAGGAAAAGGGCACTTTAGAAGGGGCCCTCGGGCAGATGCAGACGCGCGACGAGCTCTACGAACTGCTCGGCTACGACGAGTACACCCAGCTCGACGCGGCGTTGGCCGACCGTTTTCCGTCGTCTATATAGAGCGACCTGAACGGACTCGTATCATATCTGCACGTCGTGCGACGCCACATGAGAGGAAGTCTTATCAAGAAGCCTGAAGCTAGCCGGAGCGAAAGGTTCGATCTCAAGTTTCGTCCACGAGAGACGGAAGCAGTATCCATGAAAATTCCAAAGGACGCTCTTAATTCCCTCAAACAGGTCGCAGCCAGCCGAGACATGTCGGTCCAAGCGTTACTTAAATTCTACATTGGGCAAGGGTTGCGGCAAGATATAGCTAGGCTAACCTACTCCCCGCAAAAAGGGACGAACAATGACCGAAAAATCCTATAGCCCCGGTCTCGAAGGCGTCATCGCCGGCGAGTCCGCCCTGTCGCGCATTGATGTCGATATCAACCGCCTGATCCTGTACGGCTACGACCTAGTCGAACTGACCGAGAACGCCCGCTACGAAGAGGTCGCCTACTTGTTGCTCTACGGCGAGTTGCCAACAGTCGCCAAGTTGGCGGCCTTCAACCAACAACTGCGCTCGCAGCGCGACTTGCCCGGCCCGGTGGTCGACCTGTTGCGCTCCGCGCCAGCGGACGCCCACCCCATGGACCTGTTGCGCACGGCCGTATCGGCCCTGGCGTTTTTCGACGCCGAAACCCCCGACAACAGCCACGACGCCAATGTGCGTAAATCCGTGCGCTTGCTGGCCAAAATTCCCACTGCACTCGCCTATGGCTATCGCTTCTCGCAGGGCCTAGCGCCGGTAGCTCCCAGTGCCGAGTTGGATCACGCAGCCAATTTGCTCTATATGCTGCGCGGCGCAAAACCGCCCGAGTACGAAGTAGAGGCCATGAACACTTCGCTGATCCTCTACGCCGAGCACGGATACAACGCCTCCACGTTTACCGCCCGGGTCGTAGCTTCCACCCTCGCCGACATATACGCCGCCATAACTGCGGCCATCGGTGCCCTGCACGGCCCCTTGCACGGCGGTGCCAACGAGGCGGCCATGCAGATGCTCTTGGGGGTAGATTCGCCCGCGGCAGCCGAGCAGTGGGTGCTGGACGCGCTGGCGCAAAAGAAGAAGATCATGGGCTTTGGCCATCGGGAATACAAAAGCGGCGACTCGCGGGTGCCGACGATGAAAAAGGTGGGTCGCCAGATCGCCGCTGCTGTCGGCGACGCCAAGTGGCCCGACCTAGCCGATGTGGTCGAAGCGACCATGATGCGAGAAAAAGGCATCTTTCCCAACGTCGATTTCCCCTGCGCGTACACCTACTACATGATGGGCATCCCGATCCCGCTTTACACCCCCATCTTCGTGGCCAGCCGCGTAGTGGGCTGGGCGGCGCACGTGATCGAACAGCACGACGCCAATCGGCTCATCCGCCCCAACCACCTCTACACCGGGCCGGAGCACCGCCCACTTGTCGCGCTCGGCCAGCGCGGCTGAGCTCAGCTGCGCTCGGCCAGCAGCCAAGGCCGCACCTCGAGCAAAAACCGCTGTACTGCATCGCCCCGGTAGTCCGGGTACGTCCACTCCAAAGGCCGGTAGCGTCCGCGCTGATAGAGCAAGGTCACTTCGGCGTAGAGCTGCGGGGCAATGCACACCCGGTGGCCAGCGCACTTGGTCGTGGCCAACACTAAGCTCTCAATCGACAGCAGTCCCGGGTCGATATTGGCGCGGCGGCACCGCCCTCGGCTCATCGCCCGCTCCAGCACCATAGTCTGCGCCTTGACGGCCGCTAGTTCGGCGGGATCAATCCGCTCGGCAAAGCACGCGAGCTGTTTGCACAGCCCGGCGCCCATTTCCGCTGCGTAGTACGCGGTGAAGTCAAAATCATAGGTCGCACTGGCCGTACGTAGGGGGCCGAAGCATTCGGCGAGGCGTTCTTTGGCCGCGGCGAGCGTCTCGGCGGAGTCGGCCAATATCGCGCAGACTAAGGCGGCCGGCGTGGAGGGCTGGAGATCCATGGGCATCTTGCAACAAAAGACAAGGAATACAATCGCGTCAATTTCTGCGGCGGGATTGGGAGGGTGATAAAGGATGTGAGGTAATTCAGCAACTTCAAGCCGAGTCGCCTGGCCAGATGTCTTCCAGTATAATATCTCCGCCAGTGCGTATACCTTGTATTACTACGTGCAAATCCCACATAGGACGCACGATGTCATTCATCATACCCTGTGGCACCTGTACGGTGTGTTTTTTGTTATCATCAATAACTTGTATGACATTGCTGTCTTCGAGCATCGCATCCGCATGGCGTAATATCCCGCGTACTTCTACAGGCTCGTTTGGAGTCTGCTGCGGCTCGACCCGCGGCAACGATGACATTTCTGACCGAGGTGATGGAAGTTCCGCCGCTGGCATGGTAAGCCCTACAGACCGTTGTACTCCATCGCGAATTGCGGTGAAACCTACCTGACTGATTCGTTCGCCATCGGGCGCAATTCTTTTTGCCAAACCAAAGAAGTTCCGCAGATAAGCAGGGTCAGGAATGAGCTTCTGTATTTCGATTATGCGGGAGCTATTGATCAATGCAAGTAAATCCATGAACTCGTCGATGATAGCAGTCGTCTCAAGCATTCCCGAAAAAGACAATTGTGACCTGCTGAACTTAAGCGTCACAGAGAAACTCCCGCTCCTAGGCACAGAAACCAGCGTCTGGTAATTTTCTCGTATTACTTTTGGCACAGACCCTCTCTCCCGGAAAGGCCGGTTTTGCTTTCGCTCAACGATACGGTGGATCAGTTTCGATGAGTTGCTGATACGCTCATATACTTCCTCCACGTTGACAAAACCATTTCCCACTTCTTGCCCTGAGAGACTCAACTGAATCTCATCCTCCTGCAAAGTAATGCCTTTCAGATCGAGGTGCCTTTGGAAGTAGATCTGCTCCAAAAGGTCACGCAACTCCTCCGCAATCTCTGGATGCGGTTCATGCGCTAGGGCAGCGGCTACTATTTTCTCGGCTTGGAGAAAGTCCCGGCAATCCAATGCCAAGGTGCCAGCACTGCGATGCAACACTGCCCAAGCCAACGCCTCTGTTTTGTCAAGCTCGTCAATAGCAGCCAATTCATAGCGAAGTGCCTGCTCAAAATACGCTATGGATTCTTTCGCATTGCCACGCGCCCTTCTTCTAAGGCCGAGGTCTGCGCATTCCATGGCTTTTTTGTGGAGGTCATTAACTGAGTTCATTTCTTTGTTATTTCGGCAAGTGGCCGCCCGAATTCAACTACGACTGCGTAAGCCGGTAATTTTTGATCATTCGACCGATCCATCTGGCGTAGTTTCTGTTTCACTCTTGTCCTAACTTGGCTATCATTACCATTGCGGATGCCGGATACTTCCATCCTAGCTTTAAAGTCCAGTACATCACCCCCGAGCCAATAATCAAATCCGCTCCCCTTTCGTGAACGCAATACAACTATGTAACCAATTTCCCGATTTGCCAGTAGGACAGCAATACCAGCAGCACCGTCTTCGGTAGCCTCCTCATCGTCATTCCAAGTCCGGCGGCCTTGGTCGGTAACTGGCGACCAGTATAGCTCGTAACTATTGTTGGCATTACCACGGACAGTAAGGGGAGTACCTTGTACATGACCCTGAGACTCTAGGCAAACGGCACCGGCCTCCGCCAACTCGTTGCCCTTTACTCGTGAGAGACCGGGAATGTCGTCAGTATCCAGTTCGTTCAAATCCAGCATTACCAATCCAGATAGCGGACCATGCGGTTGCCTCTTTGACCAGACGATTGATTGGAGATGTTTCGCCTGCTGCAGTGTCCTTGGGTGCGGCAGAAGTCATTGACTAGGGAGTTTTGGTCCGTTAGTCAAGTAATATAATTTCTTTTGACCATCGTCAAATCGGCAGATATAGTTGTACGGTCTCCGTGTTCCAGCTTTCCTGCAGTTTGCACTCGTTGCGTTTACAGTGCAAATCCCAGACATTGATCTCCAGAAATCACCATCAGGAAAGGCCCCTATATGTACATAAAAGACCTCGACACGCCCGCGCTGCTCGTCGATCTCGACGGCTTAGCGGACAATCTCGACCGCTACCAACGCTACTTTGACCAGCACGGCATTGGCTTGCGGCCCCACATCAAGACCCACAAGTGCGTGGCCATTGCCCATCTGCAAATGCAGCGCGGGGCGATCGGCATCACCTGCCAGAAGCTCGGGGAGGCCGAAGTCATGGCCGCGGGCGGCGTCAACCGCGACATCCTGATTCCCTACAACATCATCGGCGTCCAAAAGCTGGCGCGGCTGGTCGCCCTGGCGCGGGACACCCGGCTGACCGTGGCGGCCGATTCCGCCTACACCGTGCAAGGGCTGGCCGCGGCCGCGGCCGAAGCGGATATCACTTTGGGCGTGGTCGTCGAACTCGACTGCGGCCGCACCGGTGTAGGCTCTCCCGCGGCGGCCGCGGCCCTCGGCGAAAAAATCGACCAAGCCCCCAACATCGAGCTCCGGGGCATCATGTCCATGCCGGCGACGCCGGACCTGCGGCCGCTTATCCAAGAGACGCTGGCACACTTCGACCGCAAGGGCTTGCCACATCCCATCGTCAGCGGCGGCAGCACCCCGGGCGCGTTTATGGCGCACGAGATTCCCGAACTGACCGAATACCGGGCCGGCGAGTACCCCGTCGGCGGGGTCGGCCATCTCCGCCGCGGGACCCACAGCGTCAGCCAGTGTGCTGGCCGGGTGCTGATGACCGTAGTCAGCCGACCCGCCGCAAACCGCGCCATCCTCGACGGGGGCAGCAAGTCGCTCAGCGCCGCGGTCTATCGCGCGGAGGATGGCGCGTCCATCATGGGCCACATCGTCGAGTACCCCCAAGCCATCTTCTGCGGGGCTTCGGAGGAACACGGGCAGGTCGATCTAGCAGCTTGCGACGACAAGCCCCAAATCGGCGAGCAGGTGCAGGTCTTGCCGGTTCACCCCTGCCCCTGTTTCAACGAACACGATCAGATCTTTGCCGTGCGCGGCGGCCGCGTGGAAGCCGTCTGGCCGGTCGACGCCCGCGGGCAGATACGCTGAAAGGAGTACATTGTGGATTTTGCCGCATTGAGCAAAAAACTAAAGGTGGCTAGCACGGCGACCCTGACGTCCGTGCTGCGCAACAAGGGCCTGCACAACACCTTTATGTACCAAGTCGCGCCCCTCGCACCCGATATGCAGCTAGTCGGCCGGGCCTTTACCCTGCGCTACATCCCCGCCCGCGAAGACCTCGACGAAGTTCCTTTGGACAACCTAAAAGACGTGCAGCGAATAGGCATTGAGCAGGTAACCGCCGGCGACGTGTTCGTCATTGACGCGCGCGGCGACACCCGCGCTGGCACCATGGGCTCCATTTTGGCGGCGCGGCTGCAAGTGCGCGGCTGCGCCGGGATCGTCACCGATGGGGCCTACCGCGACTCGCCGACCATTGCCGCATCGGGGCTGCCTGCCTACGCCGCGGCCATGAACGCCCACACCAATAAAACCATCCACCATCCCAGCGAAATCCAAGTGCCCATTGCCTGCGGCGGCGTGGCCGTCTTCCCCGGCGATGTGCTCGTCGGCGACGGCGAAGGAGTCGTGGTTATACCCGCGCATCTGGCCGCGGAGGTCGCTGTCGAGGCCGCGGCGATGGAGCAAAAGGAGCGCTTCATCACCGAGAAAATCCGCGCCGGAGCCAGCATCGTCGGCACCTATCCCCCAGACGAGCAGACCTTGGCCGAATACCAAGCTTGGCAAGCCAATCAATCCCGGCCCTAGGGTTCGGAGCGGCTACTGGCTACGGCCCAAACGGCGGCGCAAGCGGTGCGCTAGGTCGGCGACCACTGCGGGCGCGGTGGCGGCGATGTTGTGCAACTCGTCGGGGTCTTGTTCGAGGTCGTAGAGTTCGTCGCAGTCGTTGTAATTCTGGATGTACTTGTGCGTACCCGTGCGAATGCAGCGGAAGTTGTGCAGGGCGGCGACCGTTGTTTGGCGGTGGGTGTCGGTCTGGCCGGCGAGGATCGGTTGCAACGAGCGGGCGTCAATGCCTTGCTGCGGCGCGAGTTGGGCAAAGTCGCCTATCGTGGCATTGAGGTCGATGAGTTCGCACAGCGCGTCGCAGACGCGGCCGCCGGCGATATTCGGCCCGGCGATTATTAGCGGTACGCGCAGGCTGGCCTCGTAGGCCGCGCTCTTGGTGTACAGCCCGTGGTCGCCGAGCAGTTCGCCGTGGTCGGAGGAGAAGATGATATAGGTATTGTCGAGCTGGCCGCGTTTTTCGAGCGCGGCGAGGATCTGGCCGATCTGGTCGTCGATGAGTTCGATGGCAGCGCAGTATTGGCGGCGGGTTTGAGCGATTTGCTCGGGCGTGAAGTCGGCGGCGCGTTTTTTGATCCACTCGGGTTTTCCAACAAGAGAGTTGCCGACGGCCGGGGGCATGGCCGCGTCGCGATAGCGGTCGCCATATTCGGTCGGCGGATCAAAGGGGTCGTGCGGGCCGACGAAGCTGACGAAGTAATGCCAAGGGAAGTCGTCGGGCACTTGGGCGATCCACTCGGCGGCGCGCCGACCAATATAGGCGTCCTCAAAGTCCGCACTGTCTAGCGGCGAGTCGCGGCAGTCGGTACTCCACCCAGCGGCGGCGCGCCGTCGATAGTCTTGGTGAAACGTCGTCAATTGGCCTTTGGCGGCGAGGTAGTGGGTATAAGGGCCAATCGGCGTGGGCGAGGAGCCGGCGTGCATTTTGCCCTCGCATTCCTCTGGATGAGTGAAGCCCCAGCTATAGGCGTAGGGCCGGTCGCCGTAGCGGCCATTGTAGCCATCGGACTTGTGCAGGTCGAGCTTGCCGACGCAGCCGACGCGGTAGCCGGCGTCGCGCAGCCGCTGATAGTAGGTGGTGGTGCCCGCGGGCAGCCGCCCCGAATTGTCTAGGCAGCCGAGGCGGCTTGGTTGTAGGCCAGCGGCCAAGCCGATTCGCGCTGGCGCACATACCGGGGCGTTGGTGGTGCATTGGGTGAAGCGCACACCAGTAGCGGCGAGGCGGTCGAGGTGGGGCGTTTGCAGGAAGCCGGCACCGGCTGCGCCTAAATAGTCGTGGCGGTGCTGATCGTCCATGACGAAGAGGATATTGGGACGGGGCATTGGGGTTCCTTGTTGAATGAGTGCGAGGCGTAAGAGATGTCGGCCCAATCTACTCCGGTGCCTGTCTCTCTTCAAGGATGTTAGTACAGGGTGCGCGGGCGTCTCGCCCGCATAGCCCGCATAGAAGGGACCCATGCACCGGAACTGTCGCGTTCTTAGGATATTAAACCCAAACACTTCATCGCCAGGGTGTGGCCGTAGCACCATGACTCCAGAGGTATTCATCACCAAGTGGCGTACGGCCGAACTCAAGGAACGCTCGGCCGCTCAGGAGCACTTTATCGACCTGTGCCGGCTGCTCGGCGAGCCGACTCCGGCCGAGGCCGACCCTGCCGGCGAGACGTACTGTTTTGAGAAGGGTGCTCGCAAGGAAACTGGCGGCGATGGCTGGGCCGACGTGTGGAAGCGACATTGCTTCGCTTGGGAGTACAAAGGCCAGCGTGCCAACTTAAACGCGGCCTTTGCCCAACTCAGGCAATACGCGCTGGCTTTGGCAAACCCGCCGCTCTTGCTCGTCTCCGACATGCGACGGTTCCGCATTCGCACCAATTGGACCAACAGCGTTAGTGAAACCCACGAATTTAAGATCGACGATTTAGCCGATGCCGCGGTCCGCGACATACTCAAATGGGTGTTCTCTGATCCTGAGCGGCTGCGGCCAGACGAGACCCGGCAGGTGCTCACCGAGCGGGCGGCTGCGGCCTTTGCGTTACTGGCGCAAGCCTTGCAGGAGCGCGGCCACAATCCGCAGACGGTGGCGCATTTCATCAACCGGCTGGTGTTCTGCATGTTCGCCGAAGATGTGGGCCTTTTGCCGAACAACCTGTTCACGCGGATGTTGGAACAGGCGCGGCAGCAGCCGACGGAGTTCGCCTCTACGTAGCCCACTACCCGACTTTCGGAGAGGTCCGGTAAGAACGGAGAATACGGGCCGGAACAGAAAACGAGAAGCGGTGGAACAGGTCGAATTTGACCACTGGAGAATGGGGCGGGCAGGATGTGTAAAAGCCCAAACCTTTGTAGTATAAAGGGTTAAAAGACACGCGTCTCTCCGGAGAATCACCCCGGAGAGACGCGTTGTGTTTGGAAGAATGGTGGAGGCGGCGGGAATCGAACCCGCGTCCGAGACCGGTTCTACCGAAATATGCTACGTGCGTAGTCGGCCTTAGTTATCTCGCCTGTTGCGCCGCCGGCCAACGGGCCACGCAACAAGCCAGCCCGAAAAATCTCGCCCCATTCCCTCGGGCGAAGGTTTGGGACCAGCCTGCTAAGAGTTGACATTGGGGCCCGCCGCGCAGGCTCAACAGACCCCAATGGGCTGCGCTAAATTTAGGCAGCCAGAGCGTACGTGTTAGTTTCGTCGCTTAATTGTTTCCCGAGGATTTACGAGGTGTCGGGACCTCGGCACGCAATTTGGGCTTCTCCGACCCCGTCGAAGCCAAGTCGCCCCCTTGGAGCATAATAACCGAAAATCGTGCATAATGTCAACGCTCAGTTCACCTTATTCTGCGGGTCGGGTACGACCAGTTCCGCTGGCTGCAGGCGGCTGTCGGGTGAGTAGATTCGCACGGTCCGGTCGCCGGCACGGACGGTCAGACCGCGGACCAGGACTTCGCCGGGAGCCAGTGCGTAATCGAAGCGCTCACTGCTGGCCGAGGGGCTCGTCTCCACCACGACCGTGCCTCGGGCCGGATCGGCGCCATCGTTGCGCAACCGCAAGCGCAGCTCTGCTGACTCGCCAGCCCCCAGTTCTAGAGCCGTGCGCACGCGCGGCGGCACGGTGGCGCGGGTAGCGTCCCGGATTAGGCCGATCGCGTCGAGCGGAATCGCGCCACACCCCAAGCGTTGCGCCAGTGACCCCGGGCCGAGGGTCAGCACTCCGAAGGCCTCGTCCGTGAATCTCGGGTCGATGTCGACCAAGTTATCCTTCTCGGCGATGCCGTTGTCCGCTCCGGTCGGCCAAGGCTCGCCGATCCAAGGCGAGTGCCAACAGATGTTGCGCTCGACCCGGTTGTGCTCCGGCGGCACACCCTTCCCCGCCGCATAGTGCGGGTCGACCCCGGCGATCTCGGGATAGCGCTCGCTGTAGGGCGGCTCGTCGTAGCGCATCGCTTCGAGGCTTTCCCGCAGTCCCTTGATGTTGTTCTGCCAGACCGGGTTGGTGTCTATCCCGCGGGCGTCGGCGCCGATGGCGAGAAGACACTCGACGAAGACGTTCTGCTCGACGACGAAGTCGCGGCCGCCGCCCAGCACGACAGCGGTCTGGCAGTGCCAGAGCGTATTCTCTGCAATGTGAGTGCCGCTGACGCAGTCATCCATGTAGATGGCCATGGTCCCCATGCCGACGCCGCCCATGTGGTGGATGAAGTTGCGGCGGATGACGTTGCCGCGGTAGGTGAAGTCGCGGCCGGTGTAGATGGCCCCGGCGTCCCCGGTCTCTAGGCAGACCCGGTAGATCTCGTTGTTCTCGATCAGGAAATCATTGCCCCCAAAAAGGATGGCATTGTGCGGCGCGTCGTGGATCAGGTTGTGGGCCAAGCGCATGCCGACCCCGTCGGCCCCGATGCCAGCGACATAGCAGCGGGTCCAGCGCGCAAAGTGGTGGATGTGGTTGTTGACGACCGCATGGTTGCTGGGGGTCAGACTGGGGCGGTCGCCGCCGCTGACGCCGATGCCGCCGTCGCCACAGCCGTAGATGTCGCAGCCGGCCACGGCGTGGTTGGCACCGCCCTGGATCCGCACGGCCCAAGTACCGCAGTTGCGGATGGTGCAGCCGATGATGCGCAGCCCCTCGCCGCCCGCGGCCTCAATGCCGCTGCCGCGCCCGGCCTCCACGGTCAGACCGCGGAACTCCACGTGGCTGACGCCCTGCAGCGTCAGCAGCGGCTCGCTCACCGCCGATACCACAGTCTCCGCTTCGGACAGGGCACCCGGAGGCCAGAAGTAGAGGATGCCGTTGGTTTGGTCCACGTAGTACTCGCCGGGTTGATCGAGTTCCTCCAGGACATTGAGGAAGTAGAACCGCTGCCCCGGGGTGAAGTGGTAGTTGCCGTGGGGCGGGGCGGTTTCTACTAAGCGGTTTTCGGGATCGAGACGGCTGACCCGCTCGTAGGAGTTGGCCCAGTCATAGGCCCAGTACCCGTGTACCCAGATGTCGGCGGCCGGCACCCAGCGGCGTGGCCGATCGCCGTCGTAGGTGAACCCGCCGGTCAGATCCCCGGCTTCTTGACCCCACGCGTTGGACATCGGCTTGGTGAAGCCGGTGATTTCGGCGAACTGCCCGGCATTGGGCCACTGGGCCACGGTCATGGGCCGGTCGTTGAAGAAGAGTTCCAGATGGGCCACTGCCGTGTCGCGGCCGAACCCGCGCGAGACAAAGGTGCCAAAGTCCGTCACGCCTTGGGCGGCCAGATCGATCTGCACGACATGCTCCTGCGCCCCCTCGGCCAAGCGGGCTCGCAGGGCGGGATCGATCACTGGCGTCCACGCCGCCGGGTCGAGCTGCCGGCCGCCGAGGAGGCGCACTGTCTCGCCCTCGGCCGGGCCGTACGCGATGGGGGCTGCGGCCGTGCCCGAGTCCTCTGGGCCAAAGTGTACGCCGTGCGCCAGCGCGTGAACCCCGTTGCGGAGCCGGACCTGCAGGCCGCCGGCCGGCAGCTCGGCGGTGGCCTTCAATTCCCGGACTGCATCGCGGGCGTCTTCGAGCGTGGCGAAGGGCTGGCCGTCATTAAGCTCTATCATGGCACTCTCCTCAATGCTCAGTTCACTATGTTGATCGGCGCACCGGCCAGAAAGGCCCGCACGTTCTCGGCCGTCATTTGCATCAGTCGCTGGCGCGCCTCTAGCGTGGCCCAAGCGATATGCGGCGTGATGAGCAGATTCGGGGCCTGCAAGAGCGGGTTGCCGGCGGCAATCGGCTCGACCGAAGCCACGTCCGTGGCCGCGGCCCGCGGCTTGCCAGCGCGCAGGGCGTCCAGAAGGGCTTGTTCATCGACGAGTGCGCCGCGGGCCGTGTTGATCAACAGCGCCCCTTCCTTCATGGTCGCCAACAACTCGGCGTTGACAAAGCCGGTGTTGTCCGGCGTCTGCGGGCAGTGCAAGCTGACCACGTCGGCTGCGGCGAAAATCTCTGCCGTGCTCTTGAGGGCAAACGGCGCGTATCCCGGCGGGTCCTTGGGCGACGGCGCATAGGCCCAGACTTCCATGCCAAAAGCGTGGGCCAGCTCGCCGACGCGCTGGCCGATGCGCCCAAAGCCCACGAGGCCGATAATTTTGCCGGCTAGTTCGGCAAGCGGCGTCTCCCAGAAACACCAATAGCCCGATTCAGCCCAGCCGCCGCGATGCACGGCCGCGTCGTGATGGCCGATTCGGTGGCATAGCTCTAGCAGCAGTGCCATGGTGTATTGGGCGACCGAGTCGGTGCCGTACACGGGAATGTTGGATACGGGGATGGCACGGGCACGGGCGGCTTCCACGTCGACGACATTGTACCCGGTGGCCGTAACCGACACGAAGCGCAGGTTGGGTAGCTGGGCAAACGTCTCGGCCGTGAGCGGCACCTTGTTGGTCAAAATCACGTCGGCGTCAGCGGCCCGCTCCACGATGAGGTCGTCGGGCGTTTTGTCGTACACCGCAAACTCGCCCAACGCCGAGAGTGGATCCCAGGGGTTGTCGCCGGGGTTTAGAGTGTGTCCGTCTAGGACAGTGATTTTCATAGCGTTCCCTTTTGTCTTTAGTACACGACCCCTACTCTGCGTAGGCGTTTTCTACT
>RKRN01000276.1 GCA_007571365.1 Candidatus Latescibacterota bacterium | reverse complement strand
GGCTAGACGCGATAGGCAAATAACTTGGCCCCGAGCATGCGCACCCGGATGCCGACCGCCTCGCCGGCCACGGCGATATTGGAGCGGCCTTGCCAAGTTACCACTCGATTGTCGCAATCGCCGGTTAGACGGTCGCACTCGGCAAAGGTGAACCCCGGCAGTGGATCGGCATCGGGCAGCATCAGCGACGGCAGCTTCTCTAGTAGTTCAACCTGAATCCAGCCGCCCGGCTCGCAGCGATAGTTGAGGCGCAATTCGTCGTGGACGCGGAACAGGGAAGGCAGGGAGAAACAGCCCGTGGCACGGGCGCGCACTCCGCAGAACCGGTGCGGACGCCAGCGCGCCCAGCGAATCTGCTGCGGCTGCCGCGCCGGAAAGAGCGCGTCCACTTTGTCGGCCGGACAGTCGTGAATGACTGAGAAAGCCGCGTATGGACAGGCCCAGTAGCCATCGGGCAACTCGACGAGGCCGCTGCGCCAGAAGTGGGCCATGCACTCGTCGCCGTCTCCCTCCGCGCCCAGCGGCAGGATGGGCCGACGCTCGGGACGGGACCAGTAGAGGCCGTCGCGGCTGAAGGCTATTTGTCCGTCGATGGTGCTGGCGATCTGGTGGTATACCGGGATGAGCATGCCGTGCAGATCGTCGCGGCCGGGGTAGGGAAAGTAGTTGGCGCCGTAAAAGCTAATGTCGGGCGGGTCCTCGGTATCGGGGTGATGGACCAGCTTGGGCGCGGGCCAGTTGGCAAAGTCGTCGGTGCGCGAAAAGCCGATCGTGCGAATCTGCATGCCTTGTTCGAGCCGGTTGACCCCAATGCCTTCGAGCAGTTCGGCCGGGTAGCCCATTAGCTGGATGTAGGCGAAGTAGTTGCCGCGGTGTTGGTCGTAGCGGGCCGATATGCCGCCGTTGACCGGGCGGTGCGCCAGCGGCTTGGGGAGGGGCGTCCAGTGGAGGCCGTCAGGTGACGTCCAAGCAAACATCTGGCCGGTGATCTCGGCCCGGGGGCCGGGGTAGTTGTCTTGCTCCTGCTCGGCCTGGATGCGCCGGGATGGCTCTGCGCCAGACAGTGTTTCGCCGGTGTCTGGATCCCACCAGTACATGCGGCCACCCATCGCTTTGAAGCGCGCTTCGGGTGGTGCGCTGGGATCTTCAAAGATGCCGGTAGCCCCTTTACATGAATTGGCGAGCAGGTTGTTGGCAGACGAGCCGTTGAATTCAACCTCGTTGAGGACGGGTCGCGTCCAGTTATACGCATCGTCGCTGACTGCGTAACACTGGCCGCCCTCGCTGTCGTAGAGCAGGTGATAACGCCCGTCCCGCTGCCAGATGTAAAGCGGCGAGACGTGGGTGCCTTCCCACGCCATGGTCGCCTGCAGGATCGGCTCGGACTTGATGGCCTCCTCGATCTCAAAGCGGATGCCGAGCGGAGCGTCATAGAGCACCAGTTCGCCGCGTCGACTCGCGCCACGGTGGCCTGGAAAGATGTCGATCATGTCGACCAGTGGACTCCAAGCACCGGCGTTTAGGCGAATGCGGGGCGGGCGGCGTCTGTTTTTAATATCTGTCATTGCGGCGGTCTCCCGGTGGTGATAGCAGTGTAGTGGACCCCGAGACTGGATTGCTGGTTGAGGTGAAATTATTTTAGCAGCGTTCTTACCGCTTGGCGTTGCTTGTGCCCTGCCGCCCCCATGTGGATCCCGCCCCGCGTCAAGGCACAGGGTGACGCCGGGGGCCAGCAAGGGGCCGACGAGAACGAGCGATTGCCTAACATCCGTTATTTTGCCAGCGAAGGTCTGGTATTACCTTCAGAAGCTGTTGCGTTAAAAGCGAAAAGCGGCCTCTAGCCGTTCGGGCTGCGGCCTTCGGGTGGCGCGGGCGTCTGGTCTGGCCCGCAGGCGGGCGAGACCAGACGCCCGCGCACCCAGTGGGTATTCGCTCTTTTCCGTAGCGTACTCCGAATAGCTCAACAGCTTCTCAGGTCCGCGTAAAGATATAGACATCCATTAGCCCTTCAACAAGGCACCCGCTCCGGTGCCGACACGCTACTTCTGAAAGGAGAATCCCATGAAAGTCACCAACATTGAACGCATTATCGTCGATGTCCCGTTCACGCCGCGACAGCAGGAGATAACCCGCCAGTCGGTTTACAATTGGTCCATCCTCGAGCTGTGTAAGGTAGCCACTGACACGGGCCACGTGGGTTGGGGCGAGACCGTTATTCACTACACCTACGGCCGCGTGACTGACGATGCGGTGGCGCGCACCCTTGGTCAAAGCCCGGCCGACCTGATGAACGAAGACAGCCTGGGCGCTGGTTTGCAGATGGCACTGTTCGACGTGGTCGGCAAGATACTCGAAGTCCCGGTGCATCGGCTGCTGGGCCCCAAGGTGCGCGACTGGACGCCGATCTCTTGGTGGTGTAGTCACTCTTCGCCGGAAAACTGGGCGGCCGAAGCCGCCGAGGCCGTGGCGCAAGGGTACACCAATCTCAAGAACAAGCCGAGGCCGTGGCACGACATCGTCGCGCAGGTCGATGCCATCTGCGAGGTGGTGCCGCCGCATTTCCATCTCGATCTCGATCCCAACGGCTCTTGGGAAAATGCGGCCAATGCCGTTCCGATTATAAAGAAGCTCGAGCGCTACGAAAACGTGGCCATGTTTGAAACACCGATTCCGCAAGAGGACATTCTCGGCAATCGCCAGATCCGCCAGGCCGTCAACAGGCCGGTGGCCATGCACTTTGGTTCGCCGCCGTTGCTCACCGCGGTGCGCGAAGAAGTGTGCGACGGCTTTGTGATTGGGGGTGGAAAGTCCCAGACTATGCACCAAGGGCAATGCGCGGCGGAAGTTTCCATGCCGTTTTGGTTGCAGATCGTTGGCAATGGGTTGACGACGACGTGGGACGCCCATCTCGGCGCGGTGCTAACGCAGGCGCGGTGGCCGGCCATCAGTTGTATCAATCTGTACAGCCACCACCTACTGACCGAGCCGGTGCAGGTAATCAACGGGCATCAGCGCGTCCCCGACAAGCCCGGCCTCGGCGTCGAGGTAGATGAGGTGGCGGTTGAAAAATACCGCGTTCCACCGGAGCAACTCGACGAACAGGCTCGTCAGGGGCAACTCTACATGCACCCGAAGCCGCGGCTCATCAGCGCCATCGTCTATCCCGACGGCACCTGTATCTACCTGGAAAACCTTAGTGCGCCGGGCACCTATGTGGAGGGCGTACGCACCGAAATTTTGGCGGACGATGGCTCACTGGAATGGCAGAATCTGTACCAGCGCGTCCAACAGGACAGGCAAGTGGTCAGTCGATGGGATGGGCCGTAATTGGGTATTGGAGCACGGCGACGCGCTTTGAATGGTCGCCAATTACTTGGCGGGTATTGAGGTGGATGGCCGCGCCGTGTCTCGCCGGGGCGGCATCCAGCCTACCCCACACCGGCTCTGGAGCCCGGCTTACGCCGGCAGGACAAACGCGGCGGAATTTGACATTGACATCAAGGTCCTCTTTTGCTTATACTGACCCAATTCTTCCAGCAAAAGAAGGACGTACATGTCTCATTCTTTTACA
>RKRN01000254.1 GCA_007571365.1 Candidatus Latescibacterota bacterium | reverse complement strand
GTAGAAGGGACAGGCTCGTGGGGGACCGGCTCGAACCGGTTTGAATTGCGCTGTGCAGATTGTATTTTGCGGATAGGAGGACTAGGCGATGGCTCATGCCGTGATTGTCGTGGATATGCAGAACGGCTTTATGCGTCCAGACGGGACGCTCTACTGCGGGGACCACGCCCGCGCGATCATCCCGCGCATCGCCGCACGAGTCGAGCGCGAAAAAGCCGCGGGGGCCGCGCTGTTTTTTACCCAAGACAGCCACGCCGCCAACGACCGCGAGTTCGAGATGTTTCCGCCGCACTGTATCGAAGGCAGCGAGGAGGAACACATCATTGACGAACTGGTGCCGTTGGCCCAAGACGCGCAGCTTGTCAAAAAGCGGCGCTACAGTGCCTTTTTCGAGACCGAGTTGGCCGCGATGTTGGATGAACTCGCGCCCGACAAGGTCGTGGTGATGGGCGATTGCACGGACATTTGCGTCCTGCACACGGTGGCCGGGCTGCGCAACCGCGACTATCCGGTCGAGGTCCCGGCCGATTGCGTCGCTAGCTTTGATCCCCAACAACACGAATGGGCCTTGGGGCATATAGAAAAAATTCTCGGGGCACAGGTCACCAACCGCTGATGGTAGAGCGCGATCTATACGCGCCCTCGGCTGCGACGCTAGCCGGCGACAATGCGGATATGTACTTCCGCCGCAGTTGCGATATCCTCGCGGCCGCCCAGCTCAATCCGGTCGTGGCGATGGAGGTGTTCACGCGGCGGCCCGCCTTGCTCTGCGGCGTGCGCGAGGCGCAGGCACTCTTGCGGCAGGTGCTCGACGAGGAGGCCGCGGTGTGGAGCTTGGACGAAGGGGATTGGATCGAGCCGTGCGAAGTCGTATTGCGAATTCGCGCACCCTACCGGCAGTTCGGGCTGTACGAGACGGCACTGCTGGGGATGCTCAGCAGCGAGACTGGGTGGGCCACAGCCGCGGCCGCGTGCGTGGCGGCCGCCGACGGGGTGCCGATCATCAGCTTTGGCGCTCGGCACATTCACCCGGAGGTCAGTGCGCGGATGGAGTACGCGGCCATCGTCGGCGGGTGCGCCGGATGCGCCACGCCGCAAGGGGCCGCCCTCGCTGGCATTGAGGCCACTGGAACCATGCCCCACGCTCTGATCTTGTGCTTCGGCGACACGCTCAAGGCCGCCGAGGCATTTGACCGCTACATCGACGCCAAGGTCGAACGCATCGCCTTGGTCGACACCTTTAAGGACGAAGCCGAAGAAAGCCTGCGGCTGGCAGCAGCCTTGGGCAAAAAGCTGTGGGGGGTGCGGCTGGACACGCCCAGCGAGCGCGGCCGCGTCACAGCCGAGCTCGTCGCAGAGGTGCGGGCGCGGCTCGACCAAGCCGGGCATAGCCACGTAAAAATCGCCGTCTCCGGCGGCTTGGACGCCGAGCGCATCGGCTATTTTCGGGCGGCTGGGGCCCCGGTGGATGCCTTTGGGGTCGGCAGTGCGATCAGCGCGGCCGCGGCGATAGATTTCACGGCCGACATCAAGGAAGTAGATGGTCGCCCGGTGGCCAAGCGGGGGCGGATACCTGGGCTGACTGAAAATCCTCGGCTCAAGTGCTTGGAACTGTGAATTTTAAGCAAGGAGCATGACATGCAATTATACGATTTTGGCAGTGGACGCACCGATCCCGGCTCGTTCCCCACCGAGGCGTTGGCCGCGGCGGCGAGCGTAGCCGTGCGCGAGTTGGGCGCG
Source organism: Candidatus Latescibacterota bacterium (assembly GCA_007571365.1). Taxonomy (GTDB): domain Bacteria; phylum Latescibacterota; class UBA2968; order UBA8231; family UBA8231. Next base: position 35,036 of record RKRN01000254.1, on the reverse strand, counting down.
GAACTGGTGCGCTATCCGGGCGACATGGGCCATCAGGGCTTGCGCGAACTCATGGCCATGCGCGAGTCCAAGCGCGAGGGCGTAGCGGTGGCGGCCGATCACATTGCGCTGATGAACGGCTCTATGCAGGCAGTTACGCTGGTCGCCGAAGCGCTGATGGAAGGGCCGGGGGACGTGATCGTCACTGAGGAGCTGACGTATTCTGGGACGATTGCTGCGTACAAGCGGTTGGGCGCCGAATTGGTCGGGGTGCCGCTCGACGAGCAGGGGATGCGCGTCGATGCGCTGGCCGACGTTTTGGCGAGTTTGCGCCGCAGGGGAGTCCGGCCGCGCTTCATTTATACTTTGGCGACCTATCAAAACCCCACCGGCTCGGTCATGCCGCGGCAGCGCCGCCTCGAGCTGCTCGAAGTGGCGCACTACTACGAGACCCTTGTAGTGGAAGACAACTGCTATGGCGATGTGCATTTTGAGGGGCCGCAAGAGCCAGCACTCTACGCGCTCGACGACAGCCCCAGCGTCCTGTACATCGGCTCGCTGTCCAAAATTTTGGGTCCCGGCGTGCGGTTGGGCTATTTGTTGGCGCGGCCGCCCATGTTGGGGCGGATTCTCGACCGCCGCTACGACGGGGGCAACAGCTTGCTGGCGGCCGCTAGCTGCGCGGTGCTGTTCCGCGAGCGGCTGTGGCAGCACTTGGCCGAGACCAATGCCATCCTCAAGCAAAAGCGCGACGCTGTTTTGGCCGGCCTTGCACAGAACGCGGCCGACCTATGTACGTGGTCGCGGCCGGTAGGCGGCATGTTCACCTGGATCGAGTTTCCCGACGCGGTGGATCGCAACCGCCTGATGGCCCTGTGCGCCGAGCGCGGCATTGTGGTGGCGCGGGGGCAGGGCTTCCACATCCAGCGCGAGGACGTGCCGGCCATCCGCCTCGCCTTTGGCTTTGCCTCGCTGGCGGCGATCCGCGAAGGCGTGCCGCTGTTGGCCGAGTGCATCCATCAGGCGCGGGCCCCTGTGATGGTCTGATGGGGCTGCCCGCAATCGCCTTGGTGCAGATGGAAGTCAAGCCTGGGCGACCCGACCTGAATGCGGCGCGGATGCTGGCCTTTATTGAGCAGGCGCGGATGGCTGGGGCTGAGGTCGTGGTGTTTTCCGAGCTGTGCATTAGCGGCTATATCCTCGGCGATTTGTGGGAGATAGACGCTTACGCTGAGGATTTTGCCGCGTATAGTGCCGAGATTTGCCGGGCCAGCACCGGATTGACCGTAGTTTTTGGCAATGTGGCCGTGGACCCGGGCCAAAAGGGCCAAGATGGGCGGCGGCGCAAGTACAATGCCGTCTATGTGTGCGCCAACGGCGCCTACGCGGTGCGCGAAGCCGTACCCGCCGGCCTGCCCGGAGGCGTCCACCCTAAGACCCTGCATCCCAACTACCGATTCTTTGACGACGACCGGCACTTCTTCTCGCTGCGCCACTTGGCCGCGGCCGAAGGCCGGCCGCTGGAGGACTGGCTGCATCCGTATAAGGTGCGGCTCAAGGACGGACAATCCTTTCGCTTTGGCGTGCAACTGTGCGAAGACATGTGGTGCGCGGACTACTGCCACAGCGGCGAGCCTCTCGACACCCTCGCGCTGTATCGCCGCCGTGGTGCTGAAGCCGTATTCAACCTTTCTTCCTCTCCCTTTACTTGGCAAAAAAGCGACAAGCGCAACCGCGTGGTGCGCCAGATCTTGGCGCGTTCGCCCCTGCCGTTTTTCTACGTCAATCAAGTGGGGGCGCAAAACAACGGCAAGAACATCCTGGTGTTTGACGGCGATAGCACCGCCTATGCAGCCGCCGGGCGCGTAGTGTGCCGGGCGCGGCCGTGGCGGGAACATCTCGTGCTCACCAGCCGGGCCGAGGTCGCGCCGCCGCAAAGCGAAATCGAAGCTCAATATGCGGGCATCCTCACCGGGCTGCGGCACTTGGACGACGTGCGCGGCACACAGAGCAAGTTCCTGATTGCAGCCAGCGGCGGCGTAGACTCCAGCGTGGTCTGCTGTCTGTTGGAGCGCGCCTTTGGCCCGCAGCGCGTGTTTGCGGTCAACATGCCGACGCGCTTCAACGCCGCCGTTACCCAAGACAACGCCCGCTCGCTGTGCGCGGCGTTAGGTGTTGATTACCTCTGTTGCCCGATCGAATCGCTGTACGAGGCAGTCGCCGCGCTCGTGCAGGGCGCGGAATTTTCCGTGGGCTCGGGTGAGTACACGCGGTTGGTGGATGAAAACGTGCAGGCGCGCATCCGCTTTGCCGATGTGCTCTCCGGCCTAGCCGCCAAATACGGACTCGTGTTCACGGCCAACGGCAACAAGACCGAGGTCGCCTTGGGCTACGCCACGCTCTACGGGGATGTCAGCGGCGCGGTGGCCCCGATTGCCGATCTGTACAAGGTGCAGGTTTTTGCGCTGGCGCGCTTTCTCAATGAGGAGGTCTATGGTCGCCCTGTGGTGCCGGAGAATTTGCTCGATGGATCGGTGGTGCCCAGTGCCGAGTTGTCCGCGGCCCAAGACGTGACGCAGGGCTTGGGCGACCCGATCAAGTACGGATACCACGACGCGGTGCTGCGGCAGTTCATCGAATACCGGCGGCATAGCAGCGATTTGTTGCAGTGGTTTATAGAGGGCGTGTTGCTAGAGCGGTTGGAGTGGGGCGACGCGGCGCGCTTCCGCGCGTACTTCCCGGATGCGCGCAGTTGGATCGAAGATCTCGAATGGGTGGAGCGCCAAGTGCGAGTCAACTACTTCAAGCGGATTCAAGCACCGCCGGTCATCGTCTTGAGCAAGCGCGCCTTTGGCTTTGATTTGCGCGAGACCCAACAGCCCCCCTACGCGCCGCGCCGCTACCAACAGCTAAAGGCCGCGGCCCTGAAGGTGCGAATTTGAATGACATTTCTACTCTGAAGGAGCTTGTCTTATGACCGACCCGATTCTGCTCACCGACGAGCAGATGCGCGAGTTTATCGTCAATGGCTATCTGGTCTTTGAGCCGACCGTGCCCGCGGGGACGCACGAAGCGTGCTATGCGCGGCTCAACCAAATCATTGACTCCGAACTGAATCCGGGCAACAACATCCTGCCGCGCGTACCCGCCATGCGCCACGTGCTCAACTCGCCCGAGGTGCGCGGCGCACTCATCAGCGTCTTAGGCCCGAACTACTTGGAGCATCCGCACCGCTACTGCCATCCGCTCAAGCCGGTGGAGGAACCCGTGCCCGCGGCCGAGGCCGCAGCAAGGCTGCACCGCAACTGCCATCAGGATGGGTACACGCCGATGGGTCATCCGCGCCAGCACTATGTGCGCTATGCGCGGATCATGTACTATCCACAGGATTCGCCGGTCGAGCTAGGACCGACGCACGTGATTCCGGGGACGCAGTTCAATCGCGGATTGACCGACGAGGACCGGGCGCGGGCTATGCCATTGGCCGGTCGGGCCGGCACGGTGTCGCTGACGCATTTCGACGTGGGCCATGCCGCCGGCGTCAGCTTGCTGCCGCGGCACCGGCAGATGATCAAGTTCATCTACATGCGGGCCGCCGAGCCAACGGCCCCGACTTGGGACTGCCAAAGCACCCACTGGCAAAAGCCCCAACGGATTGAATCTCCCTACGATCTGGAACTGGCGTGGGCGCACACCTGGGACTGGCTGTGCGGCCAGCGCGATCGCTACGCGAGCTGGCCCAAGGCCGCCGGCGACGTACCAGCACTCATCGCCCAGCTCGACCCAGACGCGGACTTGGCGCAGCGGCTGGCGGCGGCTCAGCAGTTGGCTGGATTTGGCGGCGATGCAGCGGCCGCTGTGCCAACGCTAGTGGAGTGCTTGGGCACCGATCACCAAGCCATGCGCACGGCTGCGACCTACGCACTGGGCGCGATCGGCGAGCCAGCCGTTGAGCCGTTGGCCCAAGCCTTGCGGGCGGCAGGGCGCGAGGCCGCCCAACACGAGGCCCCGCCCGCTTGGAACGAGGGGGCGACGAACATGGAAGATGCCGCGCAGGCCCTAGCAGCCGTTGGCTCGCCAGCTATCGCGGCACTGTGTGCGCTGTTGGACGACGAAAGTGAGTGGACTCAAGTCAATGCCGCTTTTGCTCTCGGCGAAATGGATTCGCACGCGGCGGCCGCGGTCCCGGCGTTGACGCGGAGCCTCGAAGAGGGCTCGCATCGCTTGGTGCGCACGGCTCTGGTGGCACTGGGCAATATCGCGCAAGGCGTACCAGTGGAAGCCTTGGGGCGCATGCTCTCGGCCGATCATCCAAGTTGGCAGGAGCAAGCGGGCCGCCGCTGGGCGCCCCGCGACCAAGTGCGGACCAATGCGGCAATAGCATGCGCCCAGCTCGGCTCAGCCGCCGCGCCGTTAGAAGCTCAGCTCTTCCGGGCTCTCGACGACGACTGTGGGCACGTGGGTGCGTTCGCGCTCCGGGCCCTGCAACAGCTTGGTTCGCCCACCGCCACGCAGGCCGCAATGGACTACCTGTATTCGCAGCGCTGGGACGCGGCTATCGACGGCGAGCGGCAGTTCTGAGCTGTCAGAGTCGGCTTTTGGGGAATTGGGGATGGTGATGTGTCGGCGGTCGGAAACTAGCTCGACCAGCGTCGAGACATCGCCCCTTCTGGTCACCCCAGTGCCTGCGAGCACCGGGCGGCCAAAAGATATGCGAGGATCAATGACGATTGCCTTGGGTTCTTCTGTACGTTGTTGGCCTAGACGCTTGCGCGTAAAAGGGTATAGCCTCAGGGCATAACCAGCCGAATCCCTACCAATGCGCCGCAGATGCGCCTGCAACAGTTCCCGAAGTACCAGTTGTCCAGACCGAGAGACATTTATGAGTTGACCATATTCTACAACAAAAAGGTCTAGGCCGTCGGTTTCGAGCTTGTGATATGCGAGAGGGTGATCGGACTATACATAGATAACGCGGGCGTCGCTTAGGGCTTCTTGCGTACGCCTTGGAGAAAGACGCGCATGATGGTATTGACCATCGCCTCGACGCTCAGGCCCTTTGCGTGGATCATCATTGAGCGCACCATGCCGCGGAGGATGGCGGCTTCGACTTGCGGGTGCTCAATGGAGAAGAAGCCCTGTTCCGCGCCGTTTTGCAGGACCGCCTCAATTGCTTCGCGCTGGATGCTCTGTTCCGCGCGCCAGCGCTTGCGGTTTTTGCCCTTGCCGCCCTCGCTGTCCTCGTGCGCCATCAAGCGAAAGAAGAAGCGGTTCCGGCTGAAGAAGGAGACGATGGCGTGGACCATTCGGCGCAGTTCCGCTTCGGGGTCTTGCAGGTGCTCGGCCTTGCGCTGGAGCTGCTCGTTGAGCCGGCGGATGCCTTCAAAAACCACCGCAAAGTACAGCTCTTCCTTGTCGGCAAAGTACGTGTAAATAGTCCCTTTGCCGACGCCGGCTTGGTGGGCAATGTCGTCCATGAGCACTTCGTCAAAGCGCTTGGTCGAAAAGAGCCGAGCCGCCTCTTCGAGGACTTGCTTTCTGCGGTCTATTTTGGGCATGGTATGAATTTTGCGCTGGCGTACACCTTATTCTCCCAGAAATACATACCGTTCCATCCGGGCAAGTTCGCTGTCATCGACGTATTTACCGATTTCTCGCCGCCATTGGGCGAGGCTGGTATAGGGGCGGTATTCGGCAAACTCGTGGGCCATCCGCTTGCCCACCCCTGGGATCGTGCGGAAGTCTGCTTCGCTGGCACTGTTGAGTTCGAGCGGCACGAAGACGTACTGTTCCAGCCGTTCTAGCTCGCTGTCATCGACGTATTTACCGATTTCTCGCCGCCATTGGGCGAGGCTGGTATAGGGGCGGTATTCGGCAAACTCGTGGGCCATCCGCTTGCCTACCCCTGGCACTAGTTTCATTTCAGCGTCGCTGGCAGTATTGAGGTTGATCGGCAGAAAGAGATTGCCATACAATTCGGCTTGGGTTGAGTCGGCTAGGGTCGAATCCAAATAGGTATTGAACGCTGCCATGCCGATAAAAGGGCGCCGATCCACGATCCCGGCGACCAACGCCGAATCGAGTTGTGGTAGGGCCAACAATTGTTCGACGGCGGCGCGGTTGGGATTGAGGACCGTTTCGTTTTGGCCGACCTGTCCGTGGACGCTGCCGACTGCTAAAACCACGGCTATAATGACGCGCTGCATTGCTTAGTTCTCCCCGGTTTGTCTCGGCTCAGTGCCGGATGTTGGTACGTGTAAAGGAACCCGATCATGCCTAGTTGGGCCAGTGCCATAGGGGCCAATGCTGGCATGGCGCCGCCCAACGCCTTAAAAAGAAGCTCCGGCCCGCTCAGCGTCGGATACATTTCCAATTCAAACTCCATATTGGAATTAAGGTGAAACCAGAGGCCGAGCAGGCCGCCCAAGACGAAAGCCAGCATAGTCAAGCGGAACAGGCGCAGGATAATCGCGCCTCGGTAGCGCAGCCGCACCGCCAACAAGACTAGCCCGAGTGCCAGCAATACCAAGGGGACCTGTTGACGCCATGCTGCAAAATGGCCGAGCAGCAGCAGTTCGGCGCCCAGTCCTACCGTTCCGAGGACAAAAATCAGCAGGACGCCTCGCCGCAAGCCTCTTTTGCCATCGGCCATCATGGTTGCAAGCACCCTTCGCGATTGATTACAAATTTTCAGCTTTTGTGGGTAAAAAGAATGCGCTTAGCGCAGCAAGACCAGCTTGCGGGCGATGGTTTGATCGCCGACGTGCAGGCGATATAAGTACACGCCGCTGCTCAGGGAGTGGCTATACCAGCGCACTGTGTGCTGCCCGGCATAGCGGAACTCGTTGAGGATCGTTGTCAAATGTTGCCCGGCCAGATTATAGACGGCTAGTTCCACTTTTGCGGGCTGGTCCAGTTGGAACTGAATAGTCGTCGCGCTGTTGAAGGGGTTGGGGTAGTTCTGCTGCAAGAAAACCGCTTGTGGCCGCGCGGCCGGCGCGTCGCCGACCGCGGTTGGGATGGCGAATGCGACGCCGTAATCATTCGACGGATCGCGGTACATGGCGTGGATGTGATCGGTGGCATTGCCGCCCATGCGCTGCGGCGCGTATTCCACGACTAGCGAGGGGCCTTGTATCCGAAAGGTCGCGGCCGCGCCTTCAGTTGTGGGGCCAAACCACGCAAAGAAGGTGCTCGCCAACTCGGCGGATATCTCATCCATCGCCATCTGGCTGTGCGTATCGTTTAACAGGCCGATGCGCTCCTCGATGAGATCCAACAAAAGTGCTTGCTGCTGTGCGTTGAGGCTACCGGCGTTGATGCCTTCTTGCTTGGGCTGCATGGTATCGGCCTCGGGGCCATAAGCCAAATCGGCTAGCTGATTGGCCACGACCGCCTGTTGGCGTTGGTCGCCCGAAAGAGAAGCGATTAAGGCGAACGCTTTGTCCGCATCGCCAGCGAGTTGCCGGACCTGTTTGCCGTCGAGGGTATAGTCAACCGGCTGACCGCCCGTAAGCGAAGGCGATAGGGTGATTTGCTCGCCGACGATGGTGGCGTTGATGCCGAGGTGATGGCCGCCAAATTGCCACATCCACGGCGTGGCGGCCGATGGTTGGCCGAGGATGGATACGTAGTACTCATCTGCGCCAAAAATCAGACGCCCCTGCCGCTCGCGGCCCTTGAGCACCTCGTCGCCAGTCATGTTATCTACCACCTGCTGAAAGCCGCGCTCGCTAAGCGTTGAGCGCAGCAGCCGCAGCACGGCCTCCTTTTGCGCTTCGTTCAGATCGCCCATGCGTAGGCCCGTGCGGGCGAAAATGCCGGTGGGCAAGTTCGACCAGTGCCGCCGCTGCCGATCGTCGTCAAAGGAAAAGAGCAGTTGCTCGCGCTGTTGTTCGGTTAGCTCCCCTAGCAATGCTTCAGCCGCTTGGACGACTTGGGCGACCACTTCGCCGGGGGCTGAGGTTGTCGTCTGGCCGAATGAAGGAGTTGCCAAACAGAAAAAAGAAACGGCGGTGAATATAGCATAGCGCATCAGGTTTATTCTCCTAACTAATGTTGCACATCGGTTCGGTATAAGGAGCCGGTGGTTGGTTTCCGGCTCGAGGGCAAGGCCGATGGTGAATACGGATAACTTGACCGGATGTCGTGTCTAGCAGCCTGCACTCGTGAAAACGGGTGGAGCGGCGACCAAGAGCCGCGCCTTGGCCTATACAACCGCTCCCCCGGCTCATGCCGGCGTAATAACAGGCCATCACGTGGACGGAACTAAGCGTTCATAGCGATAGATATCCGGCCTTGCTGCTCGCAGCCGCCAGTAATCCTCGCGGCTGATGGCATACTCCTCCTTGTCGCAATAGGCGTCCCATTTGGGGACGTAGTGGGCCCGGCGGCCCTGGTGGGACATGCCCATTTTTTGCAGTGCTCGGCCAGAAGCCAGATTGTCCTTCAAGTGCGACGCCTCTAGGCGCACTAGGCCGAGTTCGGCAAAGGCGAAGGCCACGCTGGTGCGCCCGGCCTCGGTGGCATAGCCTTGGCCCCAAAACGGTCGGCCGTACCAGTAGCCCATGCCGGCCCGGTGCTCATTGCCGCCTAGCCCGATAAAGCCGACTAGCACTTGGCTGTCGCGCTCCTCGACGGCAAAGTTGAGTGCGCCGCCCGTGTCGTAGCTAGCTTGATGTTGGGTGATCCAACGCCGGGCCATGTCCTCGTTGTAGGGATACTGTACTGCAACTAAGGTGGAGGCTACTGCCTCGTCGCCGACTAAGCGGTTGACCTCGGCACCGTCGGCCAGCGCAAAGGGCCGTAGCTGTAGCCGCGCCGATTGCAGCACGGGGTATTCGGCGGCGACTTTTCTCATGTAGCCTCGAGAATCGAACCTGCGCGTTGAGCGCGTTCGTAGAGGCGAGCGAACTCGGCGGAGCCGTCATCTTGGCGCAGTTCAAAGCGATGGCCGCGAATCGTTCCTTCTTGGTATCCCATCAAGGATTCCAGATTGGGGAAGCCCACTGAGTACAGGGTGCCGCCGCCGGGCAGCGTCGTGACGCCGAGCACCCGCGGCGTTTCCCGCGGCGGCCTATTGGCCAAGCGCGTCAGTTCTTCAGCCCGCACCTCCACGCCCAGACCAGGGCCTTCTGGCACCGGGGAGCAACCGTCAATGACCGGAATGCGAGTCGTCGCCAGATCCTCGACGTAGTTGTCGTCGAGCGTGATGGTGTGGGCAACCTTGGGCAAAACCGCGCCTAGATGCAGGGCGAAGGCGGTAATTAAGGTGCCGCCCGTGAGCTGAATGACTGAGGGAATGTTGGCTTTTGAATAGGCAAAGCCGCGATGCAGGGCATCACCGAAACCACCGCAATACTCGCCGATGATATAGCCGTCGGCGAGCCCGTGCAGCAGCTCCTGCATACCGCCGAGCGGCGGCACGTGCATGTAAAGCGGGAGGGCGGTTTTTTCCCGCAGCCGACGCCAACCGTCGATGTCGGACAAGACCAAGGGGTCTTCCACGCAGCCTACCACCCACGATTGCTCCAGCCGCTTGAGGATGGGCAGGACTGCGCCGAGGGAGCGATTGTGATTGAAATCGTACTGAATGCGAAAGCAAGCCGGGGCGGTTTGCTCTACAGCCTCGTTTTGCTCAAATACGTCGTAGTGGTGGCAGGTGTGCATCTTGAACAGCATGTAGCCTTGGTCGACAGCGCGTTGTATTTCTCGGCTGAGCACTTCCGGGGGCGAAGGGCGCGTCCACGCAGCCACTGCGACTCGGTCTCGCACCTTGGGGCCCATCAGCTTGTAGGCGGGGAGCTCCAGATACTTGCCCATGGCGTCGTAGAGCGCGGCCGACAGCCCCAAGCACCACTGGCTGAGGCCGATGTTGAGATCGTGGTTGATAAAATCAAAGGGATTGCGCCCGATCAGCGGCTCAACCGCCGACTTATCCGGGGCGTAGCAGCGGTACTCGCCGTAGCCGACGATGCCATTGTCAAGGCTGACTTTGAAAACTACGCGCTGGTGGAGTGCCGACAGGAATGCTGGATAGTCGGGGACTGCGGGCAAAATTTCTGGTTCGATACAATAGATATCGATATCGTCGATCTTCATCTTGAGCACCTCTTCATTGGTAGGCTAGGTTTTGCGCCTGCATCAGGCCGATCATGTAGCCGAAGGCGAAGATCTTCCCCAGCATGCCGTAGCCACGGGTCGTCTCTGCATCCTCAGACCCCATCGTCGGGGCGTGGTCGGGGCGGATGGGTCCGGCAAAGCCAGCGCGGGCGTAAATCGCCAGCATCCGCGCCATATCCGTGGGGCCGTCGTCGTGAAAGGTTTCGGTAAACCGAGTCCCGGCGGTGCCCTCGACATCGCGGTAGTGAATAAAGTGAACCTTGCCCTGCTCGGTGAACTCCCGCGCTACCGCGTAGATATCCTCGCCCATAGCCTTAAAATTGCCTTGGCAGAATGTGACGCCATTGCAGGGACTCGGCGCGATGTTGATTAGGCGGCGGTACGCGGCGGCACTGACCATGATTTGGGCGGCCCCCCGATAGGGCGAAATCGGCGGATCGTTGGGGTGATAGCCCAAGCGGACATGGGCCTTTTCGGCAACGGGAATGATGCGTTCGAGCAGCCAAGTCAGGTTGTCCCAGAGTTCTTCCTCGGTTTGGGGTTCCGCTAAGGGTGGCTCTTGGTGCGACTCGGCATAGTCGAACTGCGAGGAGATGGCCCCGCCGCGCGTGGGCACCCAATCGGTGCGCGCACCGCCCGCGCCGAGGTTGTAGCACAGCACGGGAATGCCGACTTGGCCCATGGCCTCCACGGCCGCGATAAAGTCCAACAGTTCTTGGTCACGGCCCGGGGTGCCGCGGCGGATGTGTTGGGAGCGGGTGGGCGTCATGGTCTCGTACACTGGAATCGAGAACCCGGCCTCGGCCCACTCCTGCTGCTGCTGGCGCATGGCCGCGGCGTACTGATCGCGGCCTATTCCTTCGAGCGGCGGCGATGTTACGCAGCCGGTGACGCCCATTTCGCGGCAGATCTTCACCCGCTCGGGTTGCTCGTGCGGGCTTCTGCCCAGGGTCATTGACAATTTGAATATCCCTTGGCGCATGGGTGCTCCTTTGGCTGGGTGGTAATATAGCAATCCTACTCATTTAGGTGAGCCGCAGATAGCGGCAGCGTAGGATGCACAAGGTGATCCACTACTCGAATCGTTCAAACCAGGCCGCATTGCCATAGGTGAGCCGGTATCTTCGCTCCTCACAGCATTTCCTCAACCAAGGCTCGGCTCGCTGGATCCAGAAGCCGGTAGTCGGGAATCTCGTAGCGGTTGCCGTCGGCGTCTTGCACTAGGAGCCGCCCGCCGCCCAACAGGCGCACGTCGCGGCGGCTGGAATAGATTTCAAAGGCGCGGGGGCCGCGGTCAGTCTCTACCTCCCAGCGCGGTACGCGGTGGGAGGATGTTATCTTGGCGATGCGCTGGATGCGCGGCGTGAAATAGGCCCGCGCCAGCTCGTCTTCTACGGCTTGGCGGCTGGCTCGGTCGAGCGCGTCGAGCCGGGCTAGTGCGCCAAGCTCCTGGCCTTGGCGGTCTTGGACGACGATGAAGCAGTCGTCGCAAGTCAGGGGAAAAGCTCGTTTGACCCGGACTCTGGAATAGGTCTGGTCCCCGGCCAACTCCAAGTTTAAGTCCTCGAAGGCGTCGACGAAAAACCGCACTTTGGCCGGGTCGAGATACGTGACTTCAGCGGCTAATTTATGGTGCTGCTGCATAGTTCCTAAGAGGCTCTAACAAAATGTTCGACGCCGGCCCCAGCACAAGCGAGCCGACGACTTTGAAAACTATATTTCTCCTGGGCGAGATAGACATCTAGGCCGTTATATGGCCTCTCGAAGAAGCGCTAGCCCAACCTCGTCAACCTCTACGCGCACGGCCTGAAGACCTTCTGTGCGTAGTCTTGGTAAAACGAATTCCAAGGCTGCCTCAAACGATGTAGCTTCTACAGTACAGTTTGCAATCGGTACTCCAGACTGTATAACGAGTGTAAAGTCCAAGACACTTTCTGGTGCGGCCCCATCTTTAGCAAAATATCCATAGAGTCGCTCAGTCGTATCCAGATCAGGCTCAGTCGCAAGCGCAAGCATAAATTCATAGACTCGCATCGTCTTCATCTCCTGAGTGTATGGGTACAGGCATCGACGTGTCCTTGGAACTTACGCGCATGGATAATCGGGTTTCTGGGGGGAGTAGAGTAAATGTTAAAAATATGTCCGGCTCAGCTCTGTTCTGGGCAAAGTGCACGACCCCAAATATGGGCTCGAGGACCGGCCTTTTCAATACGCCATCCTCTTGATATAGCGCATAAAATTGCTGCGCGAATGTACTTGTTTGGATGACGTGGAATCTCGGGCATCGCATTGGTTCCTGTTGGTCGCTCTGAACGCCCTTAGCTTGTGCTGCTGCATGGCGTTACCACGCCCTCAGTTTGGACATTTCAGTTTGCATGCGGCATAGGTTGGCGTAGATGCCGTCTTGTGCAATCAGTTCGTCGTGGGTGCCGATCTCGGCGAGTTGGCCCTTGTCGAGAATGAGCAGGCGATGCGCGTTCTTGAGAGTCGATAAGCGATGGGCAATGGCAAAGGTGGTGCGCCCTTGGACCAGCCGCTCCAACGCCTCTTGAATCTGCGCTTCGGTCTGGGTATCGACGTTGGAGGTGGCTTCGTCGAGGATGAGAATGCGCGGGTCGCGCAAAATGGCCCGCGCAATCGACAGCCGCTGCCGCTCGCCGCCGGATACGCGGGTGCCGCGCTCGCCGACCATGGTGTCGTACCCGTCGGGCATGTTCATGATGAAGGCGTGTGCATTGGCGGCTTTGGCCGCGGCTACGATCTGTTCGAGGGCCGCTTCGGGATAGCCGTAGGCGATGTTATCGGCCACCGTGCCGTTGAACAGGAACGGATCTTGCAAGACCACGCCGATCTGCTCGCGCAGCGATCGCAGGTTCACTTGGCGCGTGTCGTGGCCGTCGATGAGGATGGCCCCTTCCTGCGGCTCGTAGAAGCGGCAGATGAGGTTGATCAGAGTGCTCTTGCCCGCGCCGCTGTGGCCGGCTAGGCCGATCATCTCGCCCGGCTCGACCGCGAAGTTCAAATTTTCAATGACCGGTTTGTCTTCCTCATAGCCGAAGTGGACGCCGCGAAATTCGACCCGGCCCTCAATGGGCGGCATCGTCATAGCGGCGGGCTGGTCGATCACCTCCGGGTGCGTATCGAGTACGTCAAAGACGCGCTCGGCCGAGGTGGCGGCGCGCTGAAAGCGGTGGTTGAGGCGGCACAAGCTCTCGACCGGCCCGTAGAAGCGATACATGTAGCTAGTAAAGGCGACAAAGGCCCCCAACGTCAGCTCCCCGGCCAAGATATCGCGGCCACCGACCCACCAGATGATGATGGTGCCGACCGAGGTTATAAAGGCCATGACCGGGCCGAACAGGCTGCGCATCCACGCCACTCGCAACTCGCCTTGCAGCAGGTCTAAGCTGCGGCTCTCGAATTTGCCCACTTCCCGCTTCTCTTGGGCAAATGCCTTGACCACGCGCACCCCCGGGATGGTATCGGCCAGCAGGGCACTCAGGCCGGCCCAGCGACGCCACAACGGCCGGTAGATGGCGTGCAGCTTGCGGCCAAAGCGCATCGTCGCCCACACCAACAGAGGCGTCGGCAGCAGCACGAGGGCCGCTAGCCCGGGGTTGAGCGCAAAGAGGATGATGCAAATGACGACCAAGGTGAGCACATCGCGGATGGCTTCTTGGAGGCCGTCGCTGATAAAATCCTGCAAGCGGCCCACGTCTTGGGTGACGCTGGCCATGATGCGCCCGGTCTCGTTTTTGTTGTAATAACTAAGCGACAGCGCGTGGAGGTGAGTGTACACCTCGTTGCGCAGGCCGTAGGTGACGCGCTGGCCGATGCGGGCCATGATATAGCTGCGTAGCCCCGACAAGCCGCTGACGGTTATGTTCATCGCTATCAACAAGCCCACCAGCCAAGTCAGCGCCGCGACGGGATCGTCGGCCGACACCGGCAAAAGCGCGAGCAGGTCAAAGCTGGTCCCAACGCTCATAGACGCAACAGCACCGGCATTCAGAACATCGTCGATGAGCACGCCCATCAGCAGCGGCTGGCCCAAGCCAATGGTCGTGGCCACCACCATCAGCAGCAGGCTCAGGGTAATGAGCGGCCAATGCGGCTTGGCATAGCCCAACAGCCTAAACAGCAGCTTGCCCTTTTCTAGGCAGGCCGGGCATACGCCGTAATAGCGCGGAATGACTTGGCCGCAGCGGTCGCAGCGCTTGCGCCCGGCTCGCGCTCCGGCCAACCGCCCGTGCAGCATCTGGCCATCGGGTTCGGTCGGCCGGGCTTGCTTGACCAAGCGCTCGAGCTGGTTGGGCAGCTCGGACAGCGCCGGCACCAAGCTCTTGGAGAATACGGCCATGGTCGCACCCCGATCCTCGGTGCGCACCTTGAGGGCCGCCGTGCCCCAATCCTCGCGCACCTCCACGTCCTTTATTTTTTTGAGCGGCAAGCAGACCACATCGGGCGGTCCACCGCCGTCGGGGCTGAAGGCCACGAGCTGGTCGGCGGTGGCCATGAGCCACGCTTCGCCGTACTGGCCGTCGAGCTTAATGTCCGTGGTTACCGCTAGGCGAAGTTCTTCGTCGGGGCCTACTACCTCGGCCAGTTCGCGCCGCACCTGCGGCGGCACCGGGGCGCGAAAAGGCGGCTCTGCACTGCGTTCAAGCTCTGTCATGTCATGCGTTGACCGGGCTGTGCGACGTGCGCACTACGCGCTTGCACCACAGCGCCAGATCGTCCAATAGCGAATAGAGCGTCGGGGCCAGCATCAAGGTCAGCACCGTCGAGGTGGCCAAGCCGCTGGCGACGACTAGACCCACCGGCCCCCAGCGGCGGGCAAAACCCTCAGACGTGCCATAGACCATCGGCAGCACGATCGGCATCAGGTTGAGGATGGTGGTAAAGGCGGTCATCAGGATGGGCCGGAGCCGGTGCTGGCCGCCGAGGCAAATAGCCTCGCGCCGCGACAGCCCACTCGCCCGCAGGTGGTTGATATGGGAGACCAGCACGATGCCGTTGTTGACGACGATGCCGAAGAGGATCAAAAGCCCCAAGGCACCGTTGTTGTCAAAAGGTACGTCGAGGGCATACAGCCCCAAGGCCACGCCGATCAGGGAAAAGGGAATGGCGAAGATGATGGTGAAGGGATGGATCAGGGACTCGAAGAGCGAGGCCATGATGAGGTAGATCAGCAGGATGGCAAAAATCGCGGTGAAGTTGTTGTCGCTGGCTTCCTCTTGCTGCCAGCGCGCCGCCCGGCCCAAATCCCAGCTATAGCCGGGGGGTAGCTGCATCCCTTCCATCATCTGAGTGATCGGCCCGATCAGCATGTGGGCCGCGTTGCGGTTTTCGGTGTTGGCGAAAACCGTGACGTTGAGCACGCGATTCTCGCGCCTGAGATCGCGGGGGCCGCGGCCAAGCTGGAAGTCGGCCAACGACGCGAGCTGGACCGAGCTGCCGTCGCGGGTTTCGTAGCGGCTGTTTTTGAGTTGTTCGAGGGTAGCGCGGTCGCCCTCGTTGAGCTGCATGACGATGTCGATTTCGCGGTCGTCGCTTTTGAAACCGCTGGTGCGGCGGGTGCCGAGGGCGGAGGAGATACCTTGGGCGACCTCGCGTGGCGACAGCCCATAGCCGAGTGCTTGAGCGCGGTTGATTTCGACGCGGACTTCATCTTCGCCGTCTTCGAGGCTGCTATCGACATCTTGGACTCCGGGTAACTGTTCGAGACCGGCTTTGACGTCCTCCATGAGCACGGCTAGGACTTCGGGGTCGCGGCCGTGAAGCTGGACTTCGACGCCGAGTTGGTTGCCCGACCAACTGCGCGAGCGGCCCATTTTGTACGTGTAGCCCACCTTTTCTGGCAGCAATTCCTTGATGACGTTGCCGGCCTCCATAGTCGAGAGCCGCCCGGCATCGGCATCGACGAGATAGGCGCGGATGCTGCCCCGGCGCTGGCTGAACCTCGTCATAAGTGATTGAATGTCGAGCGAATCCTTTTTCGCCAGCAGGCTCTCTTCGATCTGATAGAAGTGCTCGCGGACCTCTTCAAGGCTGTAGCTGCGGTCGATGATCACCGACATATCCACCCGGCGCTCCGGGGTCCAAGGAGTGCCGCGTTGCTCAATTTGGTTGTAGAGGTGATAGCCCGTGCCAGTCAGCACCACCGTGGCCAACAGCGCGACCCAGCGGTGGTCGAGCGTCCAGTTGAGCAAGCGACCATAAGAGGAACGCAGGCCATGGCGGGAGCAATACCAGCCGAGCGCGGCCCCGCCCAGGGCCATCAGCGCACAGGCGAGTATGGTCTGCCATTGCATCCCGCCGATTGAGGTGGCGATTAGCCCGGACCAACGGCCCCACCAAGCCTGCAACCCGCCCCAACCAAGGTCGCTGATCTGCCAGTAGGCAATACCCACGACGATGGCGACGACCAGCAGCTTGAGCCAGCGCTCGAAGCGCTCGACCCCGGCGCGCAGCAACCGCGAGGACACCAGCGGAATTAGCGACAACGAGACGATCATCGACACCAGCACGGCGAGGCAAATCGCGATCCCAGCGTCCTTCATCCACGCGGCCGAGCGGCCATCGGAGAGGAAGAAGAAGGGCACGAAAACGCAGATCGTCGTCAGGGCCGAAGCGAGCACCGCCATGCCGACTTCGCGGCTGCCGACGTGGGCGGCCTCAGCCGCGTCGAGCCCGTCTTCTTGGCGGCGGCGGAAGATGCTCTCCAGCACCACCACCGCCGGATCGACCAACATGCCCACCGCCAGCATCAGCCCCATCATCGAGACCATGTTGAGAGTGATGGTCGATCCAAAGACCTCGCGGGCGACGTACATGCCGATAAAGACGCACAGGGCCGAGGTGGGGATGGCGAGGGCGATGACGATAGTCGAGCGGATGTTGCGCAGGAAGACGAAGATGATCGTCATCGCCAAAAACGCGCCTAGCAGGGCCGAATTGACGAGCATGCCGGCTTCCTTCAGCACCGACTCGGCGCGATTCCGGTCGATGAAGACTCCGAGTTTGCCCTCGTATTCGTCCTCAATCGCCTGCAACTCAGCGACGACGGCCTCGCCGACATCGATGACATTGGCGGTTGAGGCTTTGAAAATTTCTAGCTCCAGCGCATCGGTGCCGTTGAGCCGCTCGTAGCGGCGCTTTTCCGGGTAGCCGTAGTTGATCTCGCCGATGTCGCTGAGGCGGAACTGACCGCCCATCAGCGGCATGGTGGCAATATCCTCGGCGCGAGTGAACTCACCGACGGCGCGGGCCATGTAGCGCTGGTCGCCGTCCATGACTCGGCCCAGCGAAATGTTGGTGTTGTTCTGGTTGAGCTGCCAGCCGAGCGAAGGCAGCGATATATTGTGGGTCTGCAAGCGCTCTTGGTCGAGCTCGACGATGAGTTGTTTCGCCTCGAAGTCGTCAATGGCCACATTGACGACGCCGTTGAGCCGCAACAGCCGCGGCTCAATGACCTTCTGGATTACGTCGAGCAGGCGGTCGTTGTCGCCGTTCCAAGCCAGATTGGCATCTATGATAGCGCGCTGATCGGACTGCCAGCGGCGCAGGCTGACGCGATCGACGTCCGCGGGCAAAAGGGCGCGGGCTTGGTCGAGTTTTTCGCGCATCTCCATGTTGGCCAAATCCATGTCGGTGCCGGCCTTGAAGTCGACGCGCACCTCGCCTCGGTTGCGCCCCGAACTCGAACTGATGCGCTCGATGTTGTTGAGCGTACCCAGCGTCTGCTCCAGCGGCAGGATCACCAAGCGCTCGATCTCTTCGGGAGAGGAGTTGTTGTACTGGACGCTGGCCGTGATCCCCGAAGAGGAAATGCTCGGCAACTGCTCTAGAGGCAGGCGGTCTAAGGCGACGACCCCCACCACCAAGGCGCAGATGGTAAGCATCAGGGTGGTCACGGGCCGTTTGAGCGAAAATTCCGATAGGTTCATGGCTAACCTCTTGTTCGTGGTCAGCGGCCAGTCCCCGCACAGCCCCTAGGGTGGAGAGGCTAGGTACTGACCAGACCACGGCCTTTAATTGCTGCGGTCCATTAGGGTGTAGACTACGGGAATGAGCACCAGAGTCAGCAGGGTGGATACCAACAGCCCGCCGATGACGGTAATGGCCATGGGCGTGCGGATTTCGGCCCCCTCGCCCAGGCCCAAGGCCATGGGCAACAGCCCGAGGACCGTAGTAGAGGTCGTCATTAGAATGGGCCGGAAGCGCACCGTGCCGGCGCGTAGCACGGCGGCGAATTTTTCCATCCCCTCGTCGCGGCGCAGGCGGTTGATATAATCGACGAGTACGATGGCGTTGTTGACGACAATACCGGCGAGCATAATGAGGCCAATGAGCACCACTACGCTGATGGTGGTGCCGGTTGCGAGCAGGCCGAGGGCGCTGCCGATCAGCCCGAGGGGAATGGTGAACATGATGACCAGCGGGTGCAAAAGCGATTCAAATTGCGAGGCCATCACCAAATAGACCAAGAATACGGCCAATAGCAGGGCGAATTTCATGCTGTCAAAGGAGCGGACCATTTCCTCGTTCTGACCGCCGATCGACACGGCAAAGCCCTCGGGCAGGGGCAAGTCGGCGAGGGTGGCTTCGATCTCTGCTACTACGCCGCCCAGATCGCGGCCGTCGAGGTTGGCCGAGATAACGGCGACGCGCTCTTGGTCGAGGCGACGTATTTCGGCCGGGCCATCCACAGCCCGCACGTCGGCGACCGATTCGAGGGCCACCGGCACCGGGTAGGAGGCCGGGCTGACGACCATCTGCTTGAGGTCGGCGACGGTCTGGCGCTCCTCGTCGAGGGCACGGACCCGGATATCGACCTTGCGGTCGCGGCGCGCCAACTCGGTGGCTACATCGCCTTGCAGCTTGTTGCGCAACAGCTCGCCGATATTCTGCACGGTGGTACCCAACTCGGCGACGCGCCGGCGATCGAAGACGATCTGGACTTCGGGTTGGCCGCCGGCCGTGCTCGAACGGATGTCGGTCAACCCGGCAATGGTGTGCAGGCGATCGACCGCTTCGGCGGCCAACAGCTCGAGGGTGCTCAGGCTATAGCCGCTGATTTCCACCTCTATCGGGGTGCGAAGAGAAAAATAAGTGGGCCGCGAAAATTTGAACTTCAGGTCGGGGATATTGCCGAGCAGATCGCGCACTGCTTCGATGGCCGCTTCTTCGCCGACTGCTGGCGCGAGCCGCACGTGGAGATGGGCGGTGTGCTCCTTTTTGTCGGCGGCCGTACCACCGGCTTGGGCGCTGCTGCCGACGAGGGCAAAGACCGAGGCGATGCCGTTGAGACCGCGCACCTGCCGGTCGATGGCGGCGACTTGGGCGGCCGTCTGCTCCAGCGGGGAGCCAGCGCGCCATTCCAAATCGACGAGGAATTCGCCTTGGCTCATCTCCGGGATCAGCTCCACCCCCAAGCCGCTCGCTCGCTCGAGGACTAAGGCCCCTATTGCAATAAAGATGGCGAGGACGATCAGACGCCGCCGCAGTGCCCAACCCAAAAGGAGCGGATACGCTTTGTTGAGCGCGTTGAAGACGAGATCGAAAAGCCAGTATAGCGGGAAGAGCAGAATCGAGAAGACGCGGCCCGCTCCGCACGCTAGGGCGCGAATCAGCCGGATCAGCAGCGCCGGGCCTTGGAGGCCGCGTTTGGGGCCGATCTCTTCGCGCTCGGCAATCATGCTTTCGAGGCTTAGCGACGAGAGCATGGGGATCAGCATCAAGGCGACCACGAGCGAGGCGACCAGCGAATAGGTGACGGTCAGGGCCTGATCGCGGAAGAGTTGGCCGGCGACGCCCTCGACAAAGACGATGGGCAAAAACACGCAGATGGTGGTGGTGGTGGCGGCGATGACGGCGCGGCCGACCTCACTGGCACCGCGCACGGCCGCAGCCAAGACATTGAGCCCTTGACCGCGGTAGCGCTGTACGCTTTCCAAGACCACAATGGAGTTGTCAACTAGCATCCCGACCCCCAAAGCCAGCCCGCCCAGCGACATGATGTTGAGGCTGACGTCCGAGCCGAACATGAGGAAAAAGGTCGCTACTACCGAGAGGGGAATCGAGAGGCTGATGATGGCTGTACTCTTGAGGTCGCGGAGAAAGAGAAAGAGCACGATGACGGCGAGGATGCCGCCGAGGATGGCGGTGTTGAGCACCTCGTCAACGGCCTGTTGGATAAAGGTCGCTTGGTTGAAGACCACTTCCATGCCGCTGTCTTGGAGCAACGTGGCATTCTCGGCGAGAAATTCGTCTAAGCGCTCTTGGACGGCCGCGCTGACTTGGACGGTGTTGGCGTCTCCTTCCTTGAAGACCGAAACTTCGACGCCCTCGCGGCCGTTGATGCGGGTTACGAGATCGCGCTCGCGGTGGCCGCGGAAGACGCGCCCTACGTCCTTGAGCTTGATCGGTGCGCGATCGATCTGACCGATGACGATTTCGCCGATTTCGTCGATGCCTTGGAACTCGTTGAGGGTGCGGACGAGGAATTCGGCTTCGCCGTCTTTGAGCACACCGCCGGTCAGGTTGACGTTTTCGGCGGCGAGGCGACTCGTAACTTGGTTGATGGAAATGCCGAGGTGGGCCAGACGCTGGGCTTCGACCTCGACTTGAATTTCTTCTTCGAGGCCGCCGTTGATGCGGACAGCGGCTACGCCTTCGAGGCTTTCGAGGTCGGGGCGCAGCCGCTCTTCGGCGACGCGCCGCATCTCCATCAGGCTCAAATTGCCGTAAAACGCCAAGCGCATTATGGGGTCGAGCGAGGGGTCGAAGCGCAAGAGGATGGGCTTGCTAGCATCGCGTGGCAGGTTGGCCAAGTCGAGCTTTTCGCGGATGTCGAGCGAGGCAAAATCCATGTTGGTGCCCCAGCCAAATTCGACGACCACATCCGAGATGCCCGGGCGCGAAATCGACGAGACCCGGACTACGTTGCTGACCACGCCGACCAAGCCTTCGACCGGCTCGGAAATCAGGCGTTCGATTTCGAGCGGAGCTACGCCCTCGTATTCGGTGCGGACGGTGATGGTGGGATAGGTGATGTCGGGCAGGAGGTTGACGGCTAGGCGCGAAAAACCCACGCCGCCAAAGGCGACAATCGCCACCATCAGCATCGCCACCGTGACGCGGCGGCGCGTGGAAAATTCGACTAGTTTCACTGGCCTCTACCCCTACCTTGCCAGCGCCCTGACGGCGGCCCGCCGCCTTGCTCGCGCATGGCGCGCAGGACTTGGCGCAAGCTGTCGGGCAAAGGTTTGCCCGCACGGCGGTACTCGGCGATGACTTGGCGCAAGCTGTCGGACAGGCCGCCCCTAGCTCCGGGCGGACCGAAGCCGCGGCCGCCGGGGCCAGAGGACTCTGAGGCGGCCAATTCTTCTGGCGGCGGTAAGCCCTCGCCGGCCAACCGCACGGCCGCACCGTCCTTGAGACCCTCGTGGCCAACGGTCACTACTTGGTCGCCTTCTTGGAGGCCGGCGACGATCTCGACTTGATCGCCCTCGACAAAGCCCAACTCAACGGCGACTCGGCGCACGGTGCCGTCGTCGATGAGAAAGACGTCGTCCTCGTCGGTTTCGAGGATTAGGGCCTTCTTGGGGATGATCAAGGTCTGGGGCCGCCGCTCGGTAATAATGCGCACCGTGGCGAACATCCCCGGTTTGAGCAAGCCGTTGCTGGCAACCTCGAGCGTGACTTTGACGGTGCCGCTGGCGGGATCGACCTCTGGACTAATCATGCGGATGCGGCCGCGGAAGCTCGTGTCGGGCAGGGCTTCAACCGCGATGTTCGCTTGTTGGCCGGGGTGCAACTGGTACATGCGCTGCTCGGGCGCGAAGATGCGCACCAACAGCGGGTCGCGGTCGGCGATGACGAAAACTTCTTGATTGCCGCGCACTAGATCGCCCACTTCGACCAACCGCTGGGTGACGACGCCAGCAATCGGCGCGGTAACGTCCGCGTACGCGAGATTGAGCTGGGCTTCTTCGAGAGCGATCTTGGCGTTGTCTAAGCGGAGGTGAGCCGCCTCATATTCGGACTGGCTGACCATGCTGCGCTCGTGTAGGGCCTTAATGCGGTCGTAATTAGCGCGGGCGTCGGCCAAAGCATCCTCGGTTTGGCGCAAGTTTAGACTCAGCTCGTCCTTGTTGAGGCGGACCATCACTTGGCCTTGGCGCACTAAGTCGCCCTCTTCGGCCGCGAGCACTTCGGCGAGCCCGGTCGTGCGTGCCAAGACGCTGACGCGGCGTTCGGCTTCGAGGCGGGAGTACGTCTCGATGTAGGCGTTCATGTCGCCACGCACGACCTTTTCGCCTTTGACCGGAATGGCCGCTGCCGTGCGCCCGCCCCAACCGCCGCGCTGGGTGCCTTGTGCGTCTTGCTCCTCGCCGCAACCTAGCGCAAGCAGTAAGACGCTGCCGATGTACAGCGCATATTGGCGTATCATAAGGAGCAGCCCCTAGTGGTATGTGCCTTGTTCACGGGATTCCTTTCTTCGGCGGGTGTCGCCAAAAAGTATAGATGAGGCTTCGATCTTTGTCAAAAAACTGACTGGTCAGTTCTGCTATAGCTATATATCATTAGTTAGACCATCGCTTGATTCTATTCATTCCCGTGCGGTTTCATTTTTTATGCTGCATGATTCTGCCAAGGCGGCCAGCCGCTCTGTCAAGTCCGCAAACGGGCCTTGCTGGACAGAACATCAGTAATCAGTACGCAACGCCCACTGCACCGAGGCGCGTGAAGCGGGTGCGCTCGGCGTCGGCAGTCACCTCGGCGAGGTATAGCCCCACCGGAACCGGGCGCCCGCTGTCGTCGCGGCCGTCCCACTCCCAAGCAAAAGAGCCGCTGCCGCGCACACCCGCAAACAAGGTATGCACCGGCTGACCGCTCAGCGAAAAAATCCGCACGGTCAACTGCACAGGTTGCTGGAGCTGGACCAAAGTACCGGCAATGCGGACGCGCTCGTTAATCCCGTCTCCATTGGGCGTCATCACGGTCGGCTGCACGGCAAAAAACGGGAGCAGGTTGCGCGCCGAAGCGGCCGTAGTCAACACGCGCAAGTCATTGGTCAGGACCGTGGGATTAGCGTCCCCGGGCAGGACCTGCTGTGGGGCTTCATCGCTCTGGGTGTCGAATACCCGGGCGCGAAAGAACGTGGATTGAACGAAAACTTCGGCGTCGAAGACGACGCGCAACGCGCTCGGCGATTGGTGCGTCAGCCGTTGGCTAAAAAAGAACAGCTTCAGGCTTTGCTCGCCCTCGACGACGCTATCGGGCGCGGCGGCGACCGGCGGGTCGCCGGTGAACATTTCCCGGAACTGCGGCCTAGCGGGCGTGAATATCTCCAAGGCGTCAAAGCCCACATCCGTCTCGCTTATATCGGCGCGGATGTCGTAGGCAAACGTCGACAGCGCACCGGCCGGCACTCGAGGCTTGTTGCCCAAGGGGCGGGGGGTTTCCAGCACGGAAATTTCCCCTATGAGCTGCTGGGCCAGCGGCGGGATAGAGTGCTCAACCACCAGCGAGTTGACCCGTATACCGTCGAGGATGGAGTGGCTGGTAAGTGCGATTTCGAGCTGGAAGAAACGGCGCGGGCTGGGCAGCTCAATCCGCTGGCCAGACTCGGCAAAGGGCGGCGACCACTCGCTCCAGTTGACTTGATCGTCTTCGACCGGGCCGCGCACGTTCAGGCCCAGCTTGCCGTAATCGCCCTCCGAGACTTCCTGCACATCGCCGGTGAAGACATTGACGATCTCGTAAAACACCTGCGGCGTATCGTCGCGGCCCGTGCGCATGCGAATGGCGACGTCTGCATCGGCCATGGGCTCGACATCAATACGGCCCTCTTGCTGGCGCAAGGTCTCGGTCGCCCACAGCAGGCGGCTGAAGTTGGCCACTTCACCCAAGTCGATGATCTTGGACAGATAGCGCCCCCCCGGCGGAAAACCCGCCCCGTATACCTCGAACTCGGCGATCTCAAAGGGATTGGTCGAAGTAACGTTGAGCTGGATGTAGCGGACGAATTGCAAGGGGAAGGGAATTTGCGCCACGCTTTCGGTGGTGAAATCCACCTGCGTCAGCAGGTTGTACACCGGCAGATTTTCCGGCGTGAAGCTCACGCCGTCGCTGACCTGAATTTTATAGCCGCGGATGAAATCGTCGGCAAAGGGCCGCCCGCGGCTGTCGGCCCCTGCTGGACGCGGGAAAAACGAGATGCGATTGATGGGAAAGCGCGTGCCCAAGTCAAAGAAAAAGATCCGGCCCGCTTGCAGCACCCCAAACTCCTTGAAGCGATTTTCGCTGGAGGTCTGCACATCGCCATCGACCAGCGGCACATTGGTCTGCTTGAAGGGCACGTTGTCCCACACCCGCGCCGCGGCCACCTCGCTGATAAAGTCCAAGGGAAAGCCCTCGGTCCATCTTAGCTGCCGGACGATGTTGTCGTTGGGATTAAAACCCACTAGCTGAATGGCCCCGGCGGCATCAAAGCTGATGGCCGTGGAATGCAGCTCAGCACCCTGCCAAGAGCGTCCCGCACCGCCCAATTCCCACTGCCGCACCTCCCCCGCCGCGGCCGCGGCCAACCACGCGATCCCGACCAGTGCCCTAGCAGCCTGCTGAAAACCCACCTTGGGTCGCGTTGAGCAAGCGGGAATCCAGTTGCTGCCGGCGTTGTTCCTGTTGGCTGGCCGCGTCATTCGCACACAAGCGGGAATCCAGCCTGTATTGCCTATACGTAAGGGACGGCCTCGCGGAATTTTAGACAGCTTCTTACAAGTTGAAAACAGCACTCTAAACGCGGACAAAACAATGGCCTCATTTTATGGCGAAATATAGCCCGTTTTCACCCAGACCCTCAACCCCAGAAAATCACATTGCCGACCATGCCGGTACAGTGATCGACGAACAGAAAAAGGCCCCCCGGCACGATGTGCCCGGCAATCATGCCCATGAAAAAGGGGCGCGTCTTGCGGTAGAGTGCCACCCCACCATAGCGCAGCACCGCTACTTTGATCAGCCACGCCAAGAACATATCGAACCAGAGGTGATCCATGATCCCGGTGGGGCCGATGGGGTAGCCGAGGGGATGCAGAGGCCACCAAACGTAGTACCAGCGCGCCAACATCAACAGCAGCATCACCCCGGCCCCAATCCCGGTGTTGACCCAGCCCCACAAATGCGGCTCGCTCGGCGTGCGAATCAAGCCAGCGGCATAGTCGTAGAACCCGTGCTGTCCGCCGGGAATTTTCAGGTTGAGCGCCCCGTACGAGTAGCCCAGTTCTATCACCACCCACATCGACGAAACCATCCCGACCGCCATGGCCAACAGCATCGTCCAGAACAGCGGGCGCTTGGAACCGCCGAACCCCTCGCCCAGCTTGAGGCTGTTGGCGGCTGACGTCATGGCAAAACTGCGGCCCGTCGTCCAGAAATAGGTCGTCGCCAGCACGACCAAGCCTTGGGCTCCAATGGCCGACGAGCCAACAGCAGAAACGACAATGGCGGCCGAGCCGACCGGGACCGAACCATCCGAAAGCCCGCCTTCGGCGATCAGGCGCGTAAACCCCACCAAGAGCGCGGCCGCCGTAAAGAGAAAGGCCAAGGCAACCCAGACGGGCAGGCCGGCCAGCGCGAGCCACGCGATCATCACCGCGCCGCTGCCCAGCAAGATGAGTACAGCCATCCGGTAGGAGAGCATTTCGCCGGAGTCATCCACCGTTGAGTCGCCCCACAGGGCCTTGCGGCAGACCGCCCACAGGTGCTTGCGGGCCGCGAACAGCCCAAATAGAAACAGCACCAACATGCCGCCCATCGACTGGTGGACGAGGATCGGGTCGACGATCGAGTGTCCACCCCCCATCATCTCCGAACTGGTGACGCCTAAAACGGCGAATGTGGTGCGCAGGGCGTTGGCGAAGAGATTGAAAAACCACAGGCTGAAGGCGATTTCGGTTTTGAGAAAGTAGAAAAAGCCCAAAATGTTGAAGCGAAATTTGAATTGCAGTTCGGATAGGTTGTCGAAGATGGGCAGGATGAAGTGGATGGGATCGACATTGGTGGCAATCGGCACGGTCGCCGGGAAGTAATTGTGTAGCCCGTGCAGCGTACCCCAGATGGCTGGCACGGCAAAGCCTACCCACATCACCGGGTTTTTGCAGAAGGGGGCCATGCGGCGCCCGCCGGCGTCCTGTTCGGTGAGGGCCATCGGCACCTGGACCAGCGGATAGGTGAGCCGCTCGTAGTCGTTCCACTGCTTGCGCAGAATCGCCATCGCGGCAATCATCGCCAAGAACAAAGCCCACACCAACGGCGCCCAGCGCACGAACATCGGCAGCCAGCCAGCCCACGGGATGGACTGCCCCTGCTCCAAGCCCTCGTAAAAAGGCCCCATAACCGCCAAATCGCGCGGCTCCAACCAGTCGGCTATGTGGGGTTGGATGAGCGCGTGCCAGTCGTTTTCTGGCGTGGCAAAGTAAAAGGGCGTGAGAATCGTGCCGATGAACCGACCGGCAAAAAACACCGGCAGGGGCGAGGCCATGACCATCATTATATAGATGAGCAGCAACTCGCCGCGGTTTAGCCCCGCTCGCCGATGGACCAGCTTGAGCAGCGGGTTGATCAAGCCAGCGAGGAAAAAGAGCAAGAACAGGGCCCCGACCGTGCTGGTCCCGAGCGTCATGTACGAGCCGCGCAGATAGAAGACCCCATACGAGTCGCCCGCGGCCACGAAAAACGTGAACAGGCAGCCGAGGATCAGCGCTTTAGGCGTGAAAACTCGGGCCGCTGACGATGGCAAGGACTACACTCCGCCGGTGGCAGCGAAGATGCGGACGAAGACGATCGATTGCTTCTGGGTCTGCTCGGCGAAAAACTGGCGCTCTAGCAGGAAGCCCGCGTTCATGGTCAGCTCGTACCCTTGATAGGACGACACATTGGTCAGCAGGGCCGAAAAGACGAGGCTGCGGAAATCGTCGATATAGCTCGGCGACGCCTCGGCTGGACGCTCGACGAGGTTCTCGAAGAGGCTGAACTCAACGCCGAAGTCCAACGACGTCTTTGGCAGGAGCGCGTACTGGCCCAAAAAGAAGAAGCTCTCGGTCAGTTCGTTGGACTCCAAACCGGCCCGTGCCGTGGGGGTCTCGCGCTCGTACATGCTCTTCCACTTGGGATAGAGAGCGAGGCGGTCACTGGGCCGGAGGGCGTAATCGGCCTTGTTAATCAGCCCCAAAAACGAGCGATCGCGCTTTAGGCGGGCCTGTGCGCCGAGCTGGTTGAAGCGCTCGTACTTCAGCTTGCCTTCGACATTTAGGTTGCGGAAGCGAAAGTAGCGGGCCTGCACGTACAGCGAGTTGACAAAGGTATCTTGGTTGTCGAGCGGATCGGCAAAATCCGTCAGGCCGACCGGGTCGCGCCAGACGATGCGGTCTTCGGGCAAGTTGTCGGCCACTAGTTTGGCGTGTTCAAAAAGGGATATATCTAACCCGGGATAGGATTTTTCCAAGGTTAGCAACCCGTAAAACGAGCGGCTCTGGCGGTCGCTGCTCAGTTGCTGCTCGGCGAGCCGACCGACGGTCAGCCGAGTGCTCTCGGTGATTTTTAGGCCCCCGTAGGCGTTGTAGCCGCGATGGTCGCGCTCGTAGGGGTAGTCGGGCAGGCGGTCGTCCTCAAAGCGGTCGATGATCGTGTTGTTGTTCATGTCCATGCCAAAGAGAAACTCCGGCGGATCGACCTGATAGCGCAGGAACGGCTCGACGTAATCCGGGCGGCTGTTCTGGTTTTGATTGAAGTCGGAGATAAAATCGTTGTTCTCGTCCAGCCCGGGAAAAATCTCCGTGTCGCGGCCCTGCGAGCCGCCCTCACCGCCAAACCCTTGGCTCTGGCGATAGCGCTGCCAATCGGTGTAGCGGTCTTGGTCGTCGTTGTCATCGACGAACTCAAAGAGGTTTTGGGTCTCGCTGGCGTAGTCGATGACCCCACCCGGGTCGGCGATAAAAGCCGTGGTGCTGTAATCGGG
This sequence comes from Candidatus Latescibacterota bacterium, assembly GCA_007571365.1. GTDB lineage: Bacteria > Latescibacterota > UBA2968 > UBA8231 > UBA8231. Next base: position 6,907 of record RKRN01000254.1, on the reverse strand, counting down.
ATCTAGGGTGAACACCTCGCCGTAGGCAAAGAAGGGATAGCGCTGGTACGAGGCCGTGATGTACCCGGCTTCGGCCGTCTCCTCGTAGGCGGGCAGCTTGCGGAAGTTTTGGTTGGGGAAGCGGCGGAAGCGGCGGTTGAGGGCCCATTCGGCTCGCAAGTCGAAGTGGGCGAGGTTGATAAGCTCCAAGTCCATACCGATCACCTCGTGCCCAGTCGGCAGGCCGTAGGCAAAGCGCACAAAAGTCTGATTGGAGCCATCGGTGATCTCGTCGCGGGCTTGGGCCACCGGCAAGAAAACCTGCTCGCCTCGGGCATTGGTCTGGAGATTGGAGGCGATCTCTATGCGATAGTCGTTGGACACCACCAGCTCGAATTCGAGCTTTTTGGCCTCGCGGAAAGTGCCCACTTTTTCGGTTGGGCTAAAGTCGTTGCGAATGTCGTAGATAAGCTCAATTACGTCCGAGCCGCTCACTTCCAAGATGCCCTCGCGCCGCACACCGCCGCGCACCAAGGGCACGATCTCCGGGTGCAGCTCCCCGTCGATGATCACCTGATCGACGAAAAACGAAGCACCTGTTTGCTCGGATTCGGGCGAATCGTCGGCGATGCGGATGATGACCCGTTCGACATTGCCCGTGTTCTGCGGGCCGGTCAGCAGGCCCTTGAGCGAGTTGTCGCCGAGGCTTAGCTCGGTGCTGGTATTGGACACATTGACCCACGTCAGGCCCAGCTTGGCGAAATCGCCCACTTGAGCTACGCCGCGTGCGCCGAGCAGGCGGGTCGTGTTTTCGAGCGCCGAAGCCCCACCCGCTTCGTTGAGCGCGGTAAACCCCGGCGCGTTGAGCCGCGAGCCGAGCAGTGTTACTGCGTACTTGTCGGCGAGAAAATCCCACTGCAACCCGTTGAACGTGGGCTTGGAAAAAGTCAGGGGGGTGAGCGTGGTGCGGATGGCGTCGCCCACCGTCAGGGACGTGTGGAACTGGCCGTGGCTGGCCGACGAGATGACGAGGCTGTCGAACCAGCGGCCAAAGCGGGTGCCCTTCAACAGGGCACTGCCCTGGCGCAGGGGGCTGGTTTCAGTCCAGTCGTAGATGACCCAGCCGCGATTGATGTACTGGCCGAAGAGGTTGTAGTTGCGGGTGCCTTCGAGCAGGATGTTGACGTAGCGTGCGTAGTGGTCGCGTGCGTAGTTGCTGTACTCCCAGCCGCGCCACTGGTATTCGTAGTACAGGTTCTGCGGCAAGTACCACTTGCGCCGATTGGGGGCCAAGGCCCCGGGATGGATGCGCGCCCCGCGAATCCCGGGTTCCTCAACGGGCCGGAAGCCCGTAGATAGCTGGGCGAACGACTCCGACTCCGAGAGTGCGAAAATGCACCACAACAGCAAAATCGTCCCTCTGCTACAAAGGATTGTCAGCCTCATGCTCCACCTCCTAACGTCCGTGGTCGCCAGCGTCGGCTGACAATATATACCCCGTTCCTACTGCTTACCAAGTCAGGACTGCCCTGTTGCACTCGCAAAACGGCATTGCATTGTGCAAGTTTGTCAAGTTTGTTTGGCCTTTGTTTTTTTATTAATGTAAAACCGCCTCAGCAAATCGTTCACCCGAAAGGAGGTTGCACAGCTTGCTGAACGACAATTCCCACATCCCTTTCTTTTATCCATCTCTTCCAATCAAGGAGCGTATATAATGAGAAGGTTCGGCTTTTTAGCCTTGTTTTGCCTGCTGAGCACGGCCGCGTTTGCCCACGTAGGCGTTACCGTGTTCTATCCCCAAGTGCCCGATCCAGCGGCCATCACCATCGACGGCAACGACGACGATTGGGGTTGGTACGACCCGGCTCTTGCCCTAAACCAGCCCGATTTCTTCGACCGCGCCAGCGATTTCGTCGAGTTATCCGACTACAATTTCACCATCCTCAACGGTTGGTCGGCACCGCCAGACAACAAGTGGTACGGCTTTGCGCGCTTTGTCGACGACACGCTCAAGTACGATTCGCCCGTCAAGGAGTGGTGGAAAGACGACTGCTTGCAGATAACCGTCGACGCCGATCACCTCGGCGGGAATATCCTCGGCAGCGATCTCGAACAGATCGCCAATGGCCAGCGCTGGCACGTGCGCATCTTCCCGCCGGCTGGCGAGTCCCTGCTGCCCAATCAGACCTGCTTCTTCTACAGCCAGCTGGAGTTCATCGATTCCCAAGAGCTGCTGTGGGGCGTGGAGCCGGAGTTTTTTGAGGCCGCGTGGACTGTCCTGCCAGCCGGTGCCGAGAACCTGACGGTGGGTCCGGTTACGTACACCTATGAGTGGCGGGGTGCCCTGTGGGACATCTGGGGCCTGAGCGAAGCCGAGAGCGTCCGGCACACGTTCGCCGAGAACGACGTAATTCACCTCGGCTATCGCCCGCTCGACGCCGACCGCCCCGGCGGTGGGCGCAAGCACTCCATGTACATCAACGACGGCAGCCAGTCGCAGGACGTCGACGCTTCGCAAATGCCCGATTTCTGGGCACTAGCGGCGGTCGAGACTAACGTGGAAAACGACACTTGGGGCCACATCAAAAACAGCATGTCCCAACGCCTCAAGTAGCAGTTCGCAGCGCAATCACGAGGGAGGGGGGCAAAAGGCTCTTCTCCCTCGTTTCGCGTTCTATCCCCAAGAAACCACAATGCGTTTTTTTAATACGGCTGGTCCGGTCAAGTCCGCCGATCACTACCACATCCCGCCGTTGGACCGCTTGAGTCTGGACGGGGTACTGACCCTTATTCGACAAAAAAAGTACTTCGTGCTACACGCGCCGCGGCAGACCGGCAAGACCTCGGTGCTGCTAATGCTGCGCGACCTGCTCAATGCCGAAGGGCACTACCGCTGCGTGTACGCCAATGTCGAGGTCGGGCAGGCGGGCCGGGAAGATACCCAACGCGCCATGCAGGCGATCCTCGGCGAATTAGCCCTGCGCGCCCGGCAGGCCCGGCAAGACGAGTTCGTCGAGGAAATCTGGTTCGATGCGTTGCAGCGGTACGGTCCCGACGGGGCACTCCGGCAGGTGCTGAGCCGCTGGGCGGCCGCCGACCCGAGGCCGCTGGTGCTGCTAATCGACGAGATCGACGCGCTGATCGGCGACACCCTCGTATCGGTGCTGCGGCAGTTGCGGGCCGGCTACGACATGCGTCCCGAGGATTTCCCGCAGAGCGTGGTGTTGTGCGGGGTGCGCGACGTGCGCGACTATCGCATTCAATCAACCGCCGAGAACGCCATCATCACCGGCGGCAGCGCGTTCAACGTCAAGGCCGAATCGCTGCGGCTGGGCGCGTTCAGCGACGAGGAGGTACAAACGCTGTTGGCGCAGCACACTCAAGAGACCGGACAGGTGTTTACCGACGGCGCACAGCACGCCATCTGGGAATGGACGCAGGGGCAGCCGTGGCTGGTCAACGCCTTGGCGTATGAAGCCTGCTTTAAGAACGAGGCCGGGCGCGATCGGAGCCGTTCCATTGACGCCGCGGCGATTGGCGCGGCGCGGGAGCAGCTCATTGTGCGGCGCGAGACGCATCTGGATCAGTTGGCCGACAAGCTCAAGGAGGAGCGGGTGCGGCGGGTGGTCGAGCCGCTGTTGAGCGGTGGCGAGGCGCACTCGCTGCCACCAGACGACTTAATGTATGTCCGCGATTTGGGGCTGATTAGCCCCGACGATCCAGTCTGCATCGCCAATCCGATTTATCGCGAAGTCATTCCGCGCGACCTGACCTATACCACCCAAGCGACGTTAGCTCAGGACACGGCGTGGTACGTGAATGCCGCGGGCGAGTTGGATATGGGCAAGTTGCTGTCGGCATTCCAAGCCTTTTTCCGCGAGCACTCGGAGCACTGGGTGGAGCGGTTCCAGTACAAAGAAGCCGGGCCGCAGTTGTTGTTGCAGGCGTTTTTGCAGCGGATTGTCCCCCGCTTTTGCGCGGGCAGGCTTCGCGGCGGTCGGATAGAGCGGGAATATGGGTTGGGTCGGCTGCGGACGGATTTGCTGATCGCGTGGCCGCAGGGCGAGCGAATACGTAAAGTGGCGATCGAATGCAAAATTCTGCACAAAGGCTTGGAGCAGACCATCGCTGTCGGCCTAGAGCAGACGGCGGCCTACATGGACCGCTGCCAAGCGGAAGCCGGGCATCTGGTGATTTTTGACCGGCGAGTCGGGCGGCGGTGGGACGACAAGGTGTTTCACTGTCGCCGGGCGGCGGATAGTGGAGTAGTGATTGAAGTGTGGGGGATGTGATACTATAGTGGTTAGTCCACCCATTACCCGGGGGACTCTCCACTACAGAACATCAAGGAACCCGAAAATGGCTAAAATCAAAAAGTACTTAAAAAAAGGAACCCGCTTCTATTTTCCCTTCAGTCGGGTAGGATGGGCCCTGTTGGCTTGTGTCGTGCTTTTTTGCCGCCCCGGGACGGCACAAGAGTGGTGGCAGCTCGGCGGGCAGGGCGGCGTCTCGCCAGCGGCCGTGGCGGACTTCAGCTTGATGATCGACCACGCAGCCGCTTCCCAAGCACTCCAGCCCTTTGAGCTCGATCCGAGCAAAAACATCTTGCCGCAGCTCGGCCCTTGGCAGCGCTGGCGCTTTCCCACCGACCCGCAATTTCGCCCTGGCCATCCGCGCTTCTGGACGGACATCAACCACAACACCTTATACCAAGCCACAGAAATTTTTCTCTTCGTCGATGGCGATCCAACCACCTACATAGAGCGGCGCGACGCAGACGAGATTTTCTACACCATCGACTTAGGCACCCCAGTGCCGGTAGAGCGCTTTGTCTTTTTTCCGCCCGAAGGCGTCAGCCCCGAAAGCGACGAGCCTTTCAGGCCCAATTACATCCTCAAGTCCTACAGTCTGACGGCCGCCAAAGACGAGACCGGCATCATGCAAGAGGAACTGGAGCGCGGATTCGTCTGGCGGGGCGACGGGCCGTGCTGTCCGCTAGCCACCCCCCTTGGCTACGAGGAGCGCAACGCCGATGCGGTGACCGAAATCGCGTTTACCGCGCAATACCTCCGCTTCTTCCGCCTAATCGCCATCCCCGACGGCTTTACCCTGTACGGCGATCCCATTGTCACGCGCTCGGCCTTTGCCGAGATGGAGCTCTACGGCCGGGGTTTTGCTCCGCAAGCGACTTATGAGTCGCAGGTCATAGATTTGGGGCGGGAGGTCAATTTTGGGCAGGTGCGCTTGGGGGTGAGCAAATGGCGCAAAGACGGGGAGCAACTGCTGCCGTCCGACGGCCCAACCCGCGCCCAAGTGGAAATCCGCACCGGGCGCGACGACAGCCCAACGGCTTATTTCGGCTTTGACGATTTAGGGGCCCACGTGGAGGTGACCAAGAAGCAGTGGGATAGGCTGATACCGCTAGAGACGCGCGGCGCGACCATGGGGGTCGGCTTTCGCGGGCCGGTGGCCGAAGACTTGGAAAACTGGAGCTTCTGGTCGCTGCCGTTGGAGGATTCCGGCCAGCATCCGCGCTTGCCGTGGGGCCGGTACTTCCAATTGCGCGTCCGGTTAGCAACGGACGCGCTGTGGGAATTTGCCCGTCTCGACTCTTTGCAAATCGAGATCGCGCCCCTGCTGGCCGACCGAGTCGTCGGCGAGATCGTCCTCGCCGAAGAGCCCACCCCCCAAGGCGGACAAGTGCGCGTACCAGCGGGCGAGCAGGTCCTGTTCACATACGACCTCGGCGTGGAATTTGCCAATGCAGACCGCAGCGGCTGCGACGCCGTGCGCGTCTCGGCCCCGGCCGAAGCCACCTTTCGCTATCTGGAGATGGGCGATCCGCTCAGTGCCGTAGAGCCGGATAGCCTGCTGCGCGAAGCAAGCGGCTTTGTCCTGTTCTTGCCGCGCCCCTTGCACCCCAGCGGCGACCAGCGGTTGCGCATTGGCCTCGAAGCCGTGCTGTACGGCGAGGCCGGCGAATTTGGCGGCGCGGTCTTCAACCGCCGCGAGCCGAGCTTGTTGCAGCGCGTCGAAGGCGGCGATGTCAGCGCGGCGTTAGGCTCCAATCAGTTGCTCGTCGTGGCGTCGGCCGCTTCCACGGGCGGGGTGCTGGGCGATGTCGAGGCGGGTAGCGGCGCGTTTACCCCCCAAGGCGATGGGGTCAACGACCTGTTGCCTATACGCTACACCCTCTTCCGAGTGCATCAGGCGTCCCAAGTGCAGGTCGGCCTCTATGCCCTCGACGGCCGGCCGGTATGGCAAGCACCGCCAAGGATGCAGGGTGCCGGACGCCATGCGGTCCACTGGGATGGGCGCGACGCGGCCGGGCAACGGGTCCGCCCGGGCGTGTACTTAGCGCGGGTGGAAGTGGAAACCGATCAGGGGCAAGCAGTGCAGTTGCAGCCAGTGGCGGTGGCGTACTAGAGACCGTAGGCATTCTGCAGCACGGTAAAACTAAAACAACCCGAGCACATATAAGGAGGGCGATATGCCAAGACCGCCGTTGCTCATTATTTTTCTGGGGTATTGCAGCATCGCTAAGTCTAGTCGCCTGTAGCGACGAAGGCGAGAAGGCAAGGCTCTTAGAGGGAATAGTAACCAGGTCGGCACTGAATGACTCTCTAAAGAACGAAATAATCCAATCCGAATTTGACAAAGCCGCTTTAGAGGCCATGAGCGACAGCCTGAGTAAGTCTGGAGACCTGCTTTTGGCGAAAAACAACCAACTCAGCAAGGAATTGGAGCAAACTAAGCAAGAGGCAGACAAATATCGCCGCGAGAGCGAGCACTTGCAGGCGGAGATTGGCCAACTACAGGAGGAGATTGACCAACTACAAGAGGATAATCGGACCAGTGAGCGAGAAATCCGTAGGCTAGCTGTTGAGATCGACAGTGTTTCTATAGATCGGGACCGCCTAATAGGAGT
>RKRN01000041.1 GCA_007571365.1 Candidatus Latescibacterota bacterium | reverse complement strand
AAAACCACAACGCCGATCATCCGCTCGAAATCTACCGCTTCCTGTGCGCAGAGGGCTCGGGGTTTATGCAGTTTATTCCCATCGTCGAACGCATCGCGCACCGGCCAGACGAAGACGGACTATCCTTGGTCGATCCCGAATACGAGGGCCGGGCCCCGGTCTCCAAATGGTCGGTGGGAGCCGGGCAGTACGGCAAGTTCCTCTGCGCGATATTCGACGAATGGGTGCGCAACGACGTCGGCCAAGTCTTTGTGCAGCTCTTTGACGTGACGCTCGGCTCGTGGCTGGGCCAAGATGCGAGCCTGTGCATCTTCGCCGAGACCTGCGGCAAGGCCCTGATCATCGAACACAACGGCGATCTGTACTCTTGCGACCACTTCGTCTATTCGGACTACCGGCTGGGCAACGTCCACGAGGAGAGCATCCGCGATATGGTCGCCAGCCCACAGCAGACCCAGTTCGGGCAGGACAAAAAGGACACGCTGCCCCAGTTCTGCATTGAATGCGAGTACCGCTTCGCCTGCAACGGTGGCTGCCCCAAGCACCGCTTTACCAAAACCCCGCGCGGCGAAGACGGCCTCAACTACCTGTGCAAGGGGTACAAAATGTACTTCGGGCACGTCGATCCCTACATGCGCTTTATGGCCAACGAGCTGCGGCACGGCCGACCGGCTATCGGCGTGATGGAATGGGCGAGAAGAAGGGACGCGGTCAAGGCCGCCCTGCACCAAAAGGCCCCGGGCCGCAACGACCCGTGCTCCTGCGGCAGTGGCAAGAAGTACAAGCGCTGCTGTGGCCGGGCCGCATAACCGAAAGGAAGCAATGATCGATATCGAGCTAATTCCCGCAGACGGCAAGGCCGTCGTCACTATCGACGGCCAGCTTTTTACCGAGTACCGCTACGGCCACTACGCGTGCCGTCCGTACTTCTATCCCGTGCTGACGCCCAACGGTGCTGGCCTCACCCGCGCCTATCCAATGGAAGACGTCGAAGGCGAGAATCAAGACCACTACCACCATCGCGGCATCTACACGGCCCACGGCCTCGTCAACGGCCACAACCTGTGGGACGAGGGCACCGGCCACGGAGCCATGCTCCAGCGCGGCGAGCCAGTAGTAGGCGCAGCCGACGGTGCCGCGCAGATCGACGGAATCGTCGATTGGTTCGGGCCGGAGGGGGAGAAGCTGTTGGAGGAGCGGCGCACCATCGCCATCCGCACCGAAGGTGCGTTGCGGATTTTGGACCAACGCAGCGAATTCCGCGCCCGCTACGGCGCCGCGACCTTCGGCGACACCAAAGAGGGCGGGCTGTTTGCGATCCGGGTGCCGACTTCTATGGATGCCAAGGGCGCCGGGCGGATTGAAAACTCGGCCGGCCAAGTCTTTGAAAACGGCCAAGGTGAAGAGGTCACTTGGGGCCAGCAGGCGGCTTGGGTGGATTATTCCGGGCCGGTAGCCGAGGGCGAGGAGTGGGGGCACACGGTCGTCGATCACCGCGACAACCCCCGCCATCCGACCTACTGGCACGTGCGCGGCTACGGGCTGTTTACCGCCAATCCCTTTGGGGTACACGATTTTAAGGGCGACAAAAACATCGACGAAAGTCTGACCATCCCCGGCGGCGACAAGGCCGTCTTTCGCTACCGGCTGATCATCCACCCCGGCCGCAGCGTTGACGGGCACCCAGACGTGCGCCAACTCATTGAGCAGTTCCAAGCAGGATAGCATCGTATCTGTCTGCGGGCCGGTTTTTGTGTTTTGCCACAATTTCAAACAGACGGCAAGCAATGACTAAGAGCAAGCAAGATAAATTGCGCGTCGCCCTGATCGGCGCTGGCGGGATCGCTGGGTTGCACCTGCGCCACTATCGAGACATGGACGACGTGGAGTTGGTCGCGGCCGCGGACGTGGCCTTGGAAAGAGCGCAAAAATACTGCGAGGAATACGAAATTCCCGCGGCTTACACCGACTACGAGGAGATGCTCCGGCAGGTCGCCCCCGATGCGGTGAGCGTCTGCACCCCCAACGGCCTACACGCCCCCTGCTCCATGGCCGCACTCGACGCGGGTGCCCACGTCCTCGTTGAAAAGCCTTTGGCCATGAACGCGCACGAGGGCCAAAAGATGCTCGCCGCCGCCGAGAAAAACGGCAAAAAGCTGATCATTGGCTTCCAGAACCGCTACGATTCGAAGACGCAATTTATCAAGAAGCTCGTCGACGATGGCGAACTAGGCACCGTCCTATACGCCCGGGTGCGGGCCCTGCGGCGGCGCGGCATTCCCAACTGGGGCGTTTTCGGCCGCAAAGACCTACAAGGCGGCGGGCCGCTTATCGACATCGGCGTTCACATGCTGGAGGCCACGCACTATGCAATGGGTGCGCCCCAACCGGTGGCAGCCAGTGGCAGCACCTATACCTACCTAGGCGACAAGCCGTCAAACGTGGCTTCGCACTGGCCCAACTGGGATTACAAGACCTATACGGTTGAGGACTTAGCAGTCGGGCACATCCGCTTTGCCAACGGCGCGATGCTCAGTATTGAGACCAGCTTTGCCGCCCATATCGAAAAGGGCGAGTCAAACTTCACGCTGATGGGCGAGCAGGGCGGGGCTAGCTGGGATCCGCCGGGATTTTTCCACGACGCCAACGACTACATGGTCAACACCCAGCCCGACTGGCTACCCAGCGGCCCGGCCGCCGACACCTTCGGCCAGAAGATGCGCAACTTCGTCGATCACGTCCTCTACGGCGCGGAAACCCTGGCGCCCGGTGAGCACGGGCTGATGGTGCAGAAGATGATGGACGGGCTGTACGAATCGGCGGAACAGGGGCGGGAAGTGCGGATTGAGTAAGTGGCTTCTCCGGCCAGCTCGTCGTTGCTTTTTCTATATATGGCGTAAATTTTGCGGTAATAATTCAAATTATACGCCAAATCCAACAAGACATCCAAGATGTTCACCGGCGCGAGCGCGGACGTCTCCTCGTGCTTACAGGAGCACGCCAAGTGGGGAAATCTACCCTCGCCAGCATGGCATTTCCCGACTATCCGGTGATTAATCTGGATTTGCCTGTGGAACGGGCGACCTACGAGTAGCTAGGGCCGGAAGAGTGGATTGCCCGCTACCCTCGCGCCATCGTCGACGAGGCACAGAAGCTGCCGGCAGTCATCGAGACGATAAAAGCGTGTTACGACCGCGATGCTAAGGTGCGTTCAAATTCTGCCGCTCGAAAAAGTGCGCGAATCACTCGCTGGACGCGCTGCGCTGCGGCCCCTTTTCCCCTTTAATTGCTGGCGGCGACCGGCGCGAGCCGATTGGCAGTTTACGCGCTACTTGGAACTGAGCTACCAGATTATTCTGTTGCCGGCTTGGTATCGCAACGCGGAAAAACGCCCGAGCAAACAAAGCAAGCTGCACTTTGTCGATCCGGGGATCCGCCGGAGCATTTTGCAAAAGCGCGGGGCGGTCGACGGCGCGGAACTGGAAAGTGCGGTGGTGGCGGAAATCTACAAGCAGTGCCGCAACGCCCAACTACCGGTTGAGCTATACCACCTGCACACGGCAGACCGCCGCAAAGTTGACTTGTTGATTGAGCGCGAGGATGGGT
>RKRN01000155.1 GCA_007571365.1 Candidatus Latescibacterota bacterium | reverse complement strand
ACCTCAAATATCGTATCGCGCTGGGCGTTGTAGCGCCAGAGCTTGTACCCCGACTTCCAAGCGGTTGCTATGCCTGCTATGCCGATTAGCTCTAGCGCACATTCACGATAGGATGCTCGTGAGGATGTTCGACAAACCGACCACCATCCCACAGCCCACCTAAAAGATCCATCTTCTCCGGTATCTTGCCAAACTTCAATGGGTATGTAGAAAGACGTATCGATGAGAACACTATCGGGTACATCGGAGGCACAGTACATGAGTCCGATAGCCACCTTGCTCAGTGGTTCTAAGGTCGCCTTATCTCTGACGAGTCCCGCTATCGTGAAGCTCGGTATTTCGTCTATTGCGACGCCCTTTTCTGCGACGCCTTTTTCACGTCCGCAGCCAGCCGAAAGGGCCACTACCGTCATAAAGAGGAAACTGAGTATGGTACGACTTAGCACCTCAAGCATCGTATTTCCTCCTTAGTGTCGCAGCATCCGTGTGCGAAAAAAGAGACCACGTTGGGAGGCTGGCAAAAAGAGGTGCGGCCAAGCCGACAAGCCATAAGGCCGGGAGAATCCATGCTCTTTGCATGGTTCGTGCCTCCATCGAATACCCCAAGGAGGGCAATCCTACGCAGCGCAACATCAGGCACTAACTAACGTTACGCACTCTTAATATGGGTCTGACGCTTCTGGCCTCCGTCGTCAGCCCGCGCAAGAACGTCACCCCGTGCCCCGACACGGGGCGGGAATCCAGTCTATGCCAGAGCCACAAACGGGCATTCCTCGCTGCCTGTTTCGCCGGCATAACAAAAGCTGTGCAATATCAGGTACTACTCATCACATGGCCATGCCGCCATCTACGGACAAGACCTGACCGGTGATATAGGCGGCTTGATCTGATGCTAGAAACGCCACGGCGTGGGCCACGTCTTCCGGCGTCCCGGCTCGGCCCAGCGGCACCGTGGCAATCATCTGCTCCTGCTGCTGTGGCGTCAACAGGCCCGTCATGCCCGTTTCCGGCACCAGGCCTGGGGCCACGGCGTTGACGGTGATCCCGCGCGAGGCCAATTCCCGCGCCAAACTCTTGGTCAGGCCGATCAACCCGGCTTTGGACGCGGCGTAGTTGGCTTGGCCGGCATTGCCCAGCAATCCCACGACTGAAGTGATGTTGACGATTCGCCCGCCGCGGGCCTTGAGCATGGGACGCACCGCCGCTCGGACGCAGTTAAAGGCGCCCTTGAGGTTAATCGCCAAGACCTCATCCCAATCCTCTTCTTTCATCCGCATCAACAAGTTGTCGCGGGTGACGCCGGCGTTGTTGACCATCACGTCTAGGCGGCCCCATTCCGCAAGCACCGCCGCCACCAACTCGGCCGCCTGCGCGGCGTCGGCGACATCGGCCTGACGCACCAAGCAACGGCGGCCCAAAGCCTCAATGGTCGCGGCCACTTCGCCAGCAACTGCTGCATTGCGGGCGCAAATCGCCACGTCTGCCCCCTCGGTCGCCAAGCGTTGGGCAATGGCCCGGCCAATGCCCCGCGACCCACCGGTTACCAGCGCGACTTTTCCGTTCAAGAGTCCCATTATTCCGCTCCTTTTGCCGCGGCGATTTCTTTTACAGTACCCGCCAACGCGACCGCGAGCTTGGGCGCGGTGCGGCGCACCAGCCCCCTGAGCACAGCCCCGGGGCCTACTGCAAAAGCGTGGTTAATACCCATAGCTGCCAGCCGCTGCACGGTCGCGCTCCAGCGAACCGGACCCGTGATCTGACGGATTAGGTGCAACCGCAGTTTTTCTGGATCTTCCACCGGCTCAGCCGAGATATTGGTCAGCACCGGCACACGCGGCCGCGCAAAGGGCACCGCCTGTAACAGCGACTCCATCGCCACGGCCGCCGACGCCATAAGCGGCGAGTGAAACGCCCCACTGACGGCCAATTCGACGACGCGCTTAGCACCAGCTTGAGTGGCCAGCTCGCTCACCCGTGCCACCGCGGCCCGCTCACCCGAAACCACGACTTGGCCCGGAGCGTTAAAATTGGCGGCTACTGCAACCCCCACATCTGCTGCCTGTTGGCACAAGGCTATGACGTGGTCGTCGTCCAAACCGATCACGGCTCCCATCGTCCCCGGGCATTCGTTGCCGGCCTCCTGCATCAACCGGCCGCGCCTTCCCACCAGCGTCAGGGCCTCGGCAAAGGAGAGTACGCCAGCCGCCACCAGCGCCGAGTATTCCCCGAGGCTGTGCCCGGCTACGGCCACAGGCTGTATCCCCTCCGCAGCGAGCAACTCGTTGGCCGCGACGCTGTGGACGAAGACCGCCGGCTGCGTAACGTAGGTTTGCGCCAGTCGCTCAGCCGGCCCCTCAAAGCAGAGCGCACTCAGCGCAAAACCCAGCACCGCATCGGCCTCGGCAAAGCGCACCCGCACCGATTCGTGCTGCTCGTACAGATCGCGGGCCATGCCCACCGCTTGCGACCCCTGTCCTGGGAACAAAAAGACGCGCTCACCCACCTGACTACCCCCAGCGAAACAGGACGCTGCCCCACGTGAGACCACCGCCGACGCCGGTCATCAGCACCAAGTCGCCGCGCTCCAATCGGCCTTGGTCAGCGGCTTCTGCCAAGGCAATGGGAATCGTCGCGGCCGTGGTATTGGCGTAGCGGTCGATATTGATCATCACTTTTTCCGGGGGAAGAGCCATGCGCTGGGCCGCGGCGTCGATGATGCGCTTGTTGGCCTGATGGGGCACAAAGAGCTTGAGGTCTGCACCCGTAAGCCCATTGCGCTCCAGCAGGCTGACCGATACTTCGGCCATTTTTTCGACGGCAAACCGAAATACCGTGCGCCCCTCTTGGCGGATGTAGTGCATGCGCTGGTCTACGGTCTCGTGCGAAGGGGGATGTAGGCTGCCGCCGCCTTTGATGTGCAGGCATTCGACCGCGGCCCCGTCGGCGTGTAGCTCGAAGTCGATCATCTCGGCCCCATCCGCGCCGCGCTCTAACAAAACTCCACCGGCCCCGTCGCCAAAGAGCACACAGGTCGTGCGATCTTCAAAGTCGAGGATGCTGCTCATCTTGTCGGCGCCGATGACCATCACCCGGCGATGCGCGCCGCTTTCGATGAACTGCGCCCCGGTCGCCACCGCGAAGACAAAGCCCGAGCAAGCTGCCGACAGATCGTAGGCCCAGACCCGGCTGGCACCGATGGCGTGTTGCACCAAGCAGGCCGTAGCCGGAAAAATCATGTCTGGCGTAATGGTTGCGACGATGATTAGGTCGAGGTCGGAAGCTGCGATTCCGCGGCGCGCCAATAGCTCTTGGGCCACCGGGATAGCCATGGTGGAGGTCGGCTCATCCGCCGGCAGGAAGCGCCGCTCGGAAATGCCCGTGCGCGAGCGGATCCACTCGTCGGAAGTATCTACCAACTGCTCCAGATCGGCGTTGGCAACCACTTTGTCGGGTAAGAAGGACGCAGTGGCCGTAATGGCCGCGCGAAATTTTTTCTGCCCTTTAGCCACGCCAGCAGCCGCCCCGAGCACAGCCTATACTTCAGGCTCGATGTATTCGCGGCCGCGATAGAAGCCGCAGCTCGGGCAGACGCGATGGGGCAGGGCAGGCTGCCCGCAGTGGGAGCAAGTAGTCCTCGCCGCTGCCTTGATCTTCCAGTGAGTGCGCCGCTTGTCGCGGCGGGTGCGCGAAATTCTCCTCTTAGGTACTGCAGCCACGGGGGACTCCTCTCAAGAACCTTCTTTGGGTTGCGAAAATTCGATCTGCGCGAGCGCGGCCCAACGCGGGTCCGCGGCTCGTTCCTGTTCAGCGGTGAGTTCGGCGGCCTCTTCTACTCCGCAGTGCGGGCACCGACCCGCGGCGTCCGGGGTGGGTATGCGCATGGGCAAGTCTAAGATCACAGCCTCGCGGATGTACGCGCACAAGTCGACCTCGCGCGTCCCCGGATCGACGATTTCGATAAACCCGTCTCTTTCGGCCGACGCCAACTCTGCGTGCGTAGCTTGGCGGCGCTGCAAAAGCAAGCGAAACCGCGCCGAGATCCCTTCTTGTACTTCCGCTAAACAGCGATAGCACTCGCCGGCAATGCGGCAGGTAACGACCCCGTCGAGCCGGAAATTGTCGAGCGCACGCCGCACCTCAACGCGGGTTTCAATGAGGGCGGGAAAGGCGAAAAATTCGTCTTTTAGCGCCAGTTCCTCGGCACTTTGTTCAAAAGCGAGCGCATTGGGGCCTTCTGCGAGGTCGTCGAGCACTAGCAAAGCGCGCATGGCATGTCGGCAAAGAAAAACGCGATCTCGGACTTGGCGTTGGCTGCTGAGTCCGAGGCGTGGACGGCGTTGCACTGCACGTCTGTGCCAAAGTCGCCGCGGATGGTGCCCGCTGGGGCCTGTGTGCTGTTGGTCGGCCCGATGAAATCGCGCAGGTGCGCTACGGCGTCGGCGCGCTCTAGCACCATCGGCACCGCTGGCCCGGAGGTCATAAACTCCACCAATTCGCCGTAAAAGGGGCGCTCCCGATGCACCGCGTAGAAGGCCTGCGCCTGCGCGGCCGATAGCTCGACCATGCACAGCGCGCGCACCACAAATCCCTCGCCCTCAACGCGAGCCATAATCTGGCCAATGGCGTTTTTGGCGACCGCGTCAGGCTTGATGATCATCAACGTGCGTTCCATAATAGATATAGAAATTATTTCCTCGGTGAGTGCGTTGCCTAGTCAAACAAAATTTTGAAAGATAGGAGCCAATCGGTTTTGTGTCAATGGATGGTCCGCGCAACAAAATGCCCTAAGTATCGCTTCTATAACGAGTTCGGCGCACATTTTCTCGGCGCAGTAACATGCCTCTCCTAGCTGGGCCAATGCTATGAATCATCCGCTTTTAGCCGAGGAAGGCAAGGTCATCCGCGATCCGGTTTGGGGCTATATCCACTTCCCCGATCCCGTTCTCGCCCTCGTCGATACCCGGGCCTTTCAGCGCCTGCGCAACATCTCCCAACTCGGCTACGTGCATCTGGTGTACCCAGGCGCGCGCCACTCGCGCTTTGAGCACTCGCTGGGCGTCTATCACTTGGCCAAGCGGTTTTTGGCTCGTCTCCTCGACTCAGACCCGCCTCTCGTGCTGAGCGACGAGGATGTGCGCGTCTTCATCGCCGCCACCTTGCTCCACGACATCGGCCACTACCCCTTCTCGCATACCCTCGAAGAGCTAAGGCCCTTCTTCATCCGGCACGAAGAAGGAGCTAGGCAGGTCATCGAAGACCAAAGCGGCGAACTCTACCAGACGATCGCCGATCAGTTCCAGATCGATCCAGTGCGCGTCGCCAATGTCATCGACTACGAAAACATCGGCCGCGCCGTTCCCCCTGAGGACCTGCTCTTGGCCAATATCCTCAGCAGCACCCTCGACCCCGACAAAATCGACTACCTCCTGCGCGATTCCATGTTCTGCGGCGTGCCCTTCGGCGAGAGCGTCAACCGCGACCGCCTGATCGCCTCGATCAAGTTCGACTCTGAGCGCCAGCGGCTGGCTATCACCAGCAAGGGCGTTTCCGCAGTTGAGGCCCTCGTCTTTACCAACTACCAAATGTACCGCAACGTGTACTGGCACCACGGGGTGCGCTCGGCGTCGGCCATGTTCAAGCGCGCCGTGCAAGAAATCCTCCTCCACCCACACAACCGGCTCGACTTCTCCGATTTCCATCGCCTCACCGAGAGCGGGCTAATCGCTCGTCTCCAGCGTGAGCAGAAGCGCCTGGGGCTCGAAACCTCCGCCCAGCTCCTCGAAGGCACGATCCACCGCCGCCTTTACAAGGTCGGGACCGTCATCCACCCCGGCGAGCGCACCCAGCCCCTGATGCACCGCCTCGACTTTCTCTTTCGCCACCCCTACAAGCGCCGCGCCAAGGAAATCGAGTTGTGCCAAGTCTTCGGCCAGCGGCTCGGCCGTGCGTTTCAAGGCCACGAGATTCTCATCGACATTCCCAGCTTCAACAAGACCCCCGAAGTCGATCTCAGAGTCTTCTACGGCCGTACGCTCCCGGCCGACAAGACGGACCCCCTGACCTTTGCCGACCCCGAGGTCTCCCGCCTACGCGACTCGCTGCTGCACAACTTCGAGGACCAAGCCAAAATTTTCCGCATCTTCTGCGTGGACGATCCCGCCCTGCGCGCATTAGTGAGTACAGAGGCCAAGCAGTATCTCAGTTGAGGACCGCGGAAGGAAGCCAGCCATGACCGCCAAAAAAGCCAGCACTTTTGCGTTGGGCATCATCGTCCTATGCACCCTATCTGGCGAGACCCAAGAAAGCGGCTCCAGCATCAGCAGGGATGACGTCGCCGCGGCTGAAGCCAAACAGCTCGGACTCATCATCCTCGACCCAGAGGCGACGGCCGGGTTGGGCACGGATGCCTACGAGTTGAGCACCGCGGCGATAACGAGAGATACGCTCGTTGTTACGGTGTCGTACGGCGGTGGATGTGCCGATCACCTATTTGCGTTGGACGCCTCTGCGCCCTTTTTGGAGTCCCACCCGGTGCAACTTGAGGTTGCGCTTACCCACCATGCCAACGGCGACGTTTGCGAGGCGTGGTTGACGGAAAACTATTGCTTCCCCCTTGCTCCGCTCAGGGCGCGCTACCAAGAAGAGTACCAGCAGGATTCGGGCGCGATGGTACTGCGGCTCGCCGGGGCCCCCGGTGATCTCGTCTACGAATTTGCCCATGCCGCTGGGACGACCGCCGAGAAGCCCGTCTCTTGGGGGCGCGTCAAGGATCATCTGAGCAAATAACGCTTGGGTTGGCAGCGACTGTTTCTTGCATATCCAACATCACGCGTTAAATTTGCCAGAAATAGGTCGCGCACAGTTTGACGCAAACCATCCTTCGCGCCGCCGCAACCTTTCCCGCCGATCCAATCGCCGGCCTCGACGAGCTCCAAGACAAAGCTGTCGCGGCGGCCAGCGGCGCAACGCAACGCAATAGGAGGACGAGTGATGGAACGAGCACTGACAAAGCGCCAGATCGAGACTATCGTCCGCGAGGTCACAGACGAGGAGGTCGCCTTCTACCACGAATACGGTTGGGTTATGATGCCGCGGCTCGTCGCTCCAGAGTTCGCCGCACAGCTTTTGCGCGTCGGCCGGGAGTGGGCCGCTCGCAACGCCCAAGAGGTTGGCCACGGCAATCCACGCGCCGGCCTAGCGCGGAATCAAGAGACCGAGCCGTTTCGTTCATTTATGTTCAGCGAGCGCATGGCACAAAACGCGACGCGCCTCGTGAACAGGAAGCGCTTCAAGGGCGAGGACGTTCCGCTCCGCTACCGCGTGGATATCTTCCAAAACAAGCCCCCCGGAGCAGCCGGGGCCGCCTATCACCAAGACTCGTCCGAGCACGGCTCCGACCGAGTCGGCGAGCTCCAGTTCTGGCTGGCGCTGGCGGAAGTCGCCCCCGAGATGGGGGCCATGCGGTTCGTCAGCCGCTCCCATCGCGAAGGCCCGCTCGGTTCGGTGTTCAACGATGACCGGGGCGATTTGCTCAAGCAGTTCCCGAATCTGACGTCCGTGCTCGAGCTGTCGCCGCCGTTCCACTACCAGCCGGGCGACTGCACCGTACATCACGGCTATACCGTCCACGGGGGCCCGGCCAACACCACCGACAAGCCGCGTTGGTCTTACCTGTTCTCGTACAGCCCCGCCGACACCCGCTACTGGAACGGCAGCGCCGCCAACTGGGGCAGTGAGCGCAAGCGCCTGAATGAATCGGACAATCCCAGGGTGCCCGCCGAGGCCGGACCATGAACCTCGAAGGACACGTCGCAGTGGTCACTGGAGCCAGCCGCGGCGTCGGACGGGCAATCGCAGACGCGCTAAAAGCGCGCGGCCTGGCCGTCGCAACCGTGGCGCGCCGCTCGGCGCAATTCACCGCGGATGTCTCAAACCCAGCCGCTGTTGACCGCCTCAAAAACGCGGTCGAAGCCGAATTGGGTCGGCCCACCGTTGTCGTCAATGCCGCCGGAGTCTTCGGCCCGATCGCCCTCGTACAGGACGGCGACCCCGAGGAATGGGTCGAAACGCTCATGATCGATGCGGTGGGGCCTTACCTCGTGTCTCGCGCATTCCTCGCCGGAATGCTAAGCGCCGGCTGGGGCCGGATCGTGAACCTTTCGTCGGCCGCGTCACTCCACCCACCCGGGCGGCTGAACAGCGCCTACGGCACGGCCAAGGTCGCTCTCAACCAGTTCACCCGGCACCTGGCGGCCGAGTTGGAGGGGACCGGCGTCACCGCCAACGTCATCCATCCCGGCGACGTCAAGACCGCGATGTGGGCCGATATCCGCGACAAGATGGGCCAAGTGGGCGAGAGCGGCTACCGCGACTGGGTGGCGTGGGTGGAGCAAACGGGTGGGGATCCGCCGGAGAAGGCGGCCCAACTCGTGATCGACATCATCGAGAGCAATGTCAACGGGTGCTTTCTCTGGATCGACGAGCCGCTGCAAACCCCGATCTCAAGCTGGGATGCCTCCCCATTATCCCCCCCTCTACCTGCGCCCCAATAGCGAGCGCACCGTGCGCAACGGCCACCCCTGGATTTTTTCCGGCGCGGTCAAACGCCCCCCCCGAGATGCCGCCACCGGCGATATCGTCGATGTCTTTGACGCGCATGAGCGCTTCGTCTGTCGCGGATTCTACAACCCACGCTCGCTGATCCGCGTACGCAGTCTCACCCAAGATCCCAGCCGCCCCATCGACGCGGCCTTCTTCACCGAGCGCATCGCCCAAGCCATCGCCCTGCGCCGCCATGCCGGCCTGTCTGCCCACACCAACGCCATCCGCCTAGTCCACGGCGAGAGCGATGGCTTACCCGGGCTAATTGCCGACGACTACGCCGGCTACCTAGTGGTGCAATTCCACACCGCCGGCATGGAAAAGCAACGCCCCGCCATCCTCGACGCGCTCCAATCCCTGCTCGCCCCCCGCAGCCTGTACGAACGCAGCGATGTGGGTACGCGCCGCGCCGAGGGGCTAAACGACCGGCCCACCGGCCTATTAGCCGGCGAAGCTCCGCCCGAATTCGTCGAGATCAAAGAGCGCGACACGCGCCTCTACGCCGACCTCTATCGCGGGCAGAAGACCGGCTTTTTTCTCGACCAACGCGCCAACCGCTGCTACCTCCAACAGCTCGCCCGCGGCCAGCGCGTGCTCAACCTGTTCTCCTATTCGAGCGGCTTTTCCGCCCACGCCCTCAAAGGCGGCGCAGCCCGCACCCTCGATGTCGATATATCGCCCCAAGTCGTGCCCGCGGCCCGCTGCACTCTCGCCGCCAACCGCTCCCCGGGCTCCCATGCCGACCTGTTGATCGCCGATGTCTTTCCCTTTGCAGACGAGTTAGCCGAGCGCGGCCCGCGCTACGATATCGTCGTCTGCGATCCGCCCTCGCTGATGCGCAAACGCAGCCAACACAAACAGGCCATGGGCGTCTATACCAAACTCAATCGCAACGCCTTCCGTCTCATCGCCGATGGCGGGCTGCTGGTTACAGCCTCGTGCTCGGCGCGCATTTCCCAAGAGGACTTTTTCCAAATCGTCCGCCGCGCCGCCGCTGGTGCCCGCGTCCGCACCCGCTTCCTCGCCTACAACCTCCATCCAGCCGACCATCCGATAGACCCCGCCTTCCCCGACGGACGCTACCTCAAGTGCATTTTTGCCCGCGTCCATCGCCCTTCTTAATCGGACCGAGCGGAAGGAGACCTACTTATGATACACTCGCTCACTAGTAGAAAGATCACTGCGTTCTTACTCGCTATGGAGTAGTTGGCCCGCGTCGGGCAAAGCCCCAGCTACAGTCCAGCCGCTGATTGAGTAGGGCAAGAGTCGGCCGCGTAGCTTCGACCGGCCCCGACCCCGACGCCAATAGATAAGGAATCCGCAATGGCGCGAAATGGTATAATCGCCTTCCTGCTCCTCGCCTCTTTTCGGCCCGCCTCGACAATTCCAGAAGACTTCGGCACCCGGATCATCGTTCAACCGGATGGGACCCGTTTCATCGTGCGCGAACTCTCGGACGAATTTGGGTACTACGTATTGGCAGAAAAGGGGGGTATAATTCAGAATCAGAGTACTGGGTACTATTACTACGCCCGCTACGATACCACCGGACGTAAAGCTCTGACCTCACTGCAGGTTGGCCGCGATGATGAGTCCGATGATATAAGAAGGCTGCGAAACGCCAACGCCGCGAGGGGGCAGGTACGAAGGTGGGGACTGCAAGGGTGGGACGAAAGCGAAATGGGAGAACCTCTCTCAGCACTCCATATTGCGACTGTATGCACCAACGGCGTTACTGTGCTAAAACCGCAAGACAACCCCGGCTTAGTGCAGGACTGTGAGGTGCTCTTGGCCGTCCGCGACTGCTTGGCCGGGCTCAGCTTCTCCCTCTTGAACTGGAGCGCGGACATACCAATCAGCGACTGGAGCGGAGTTGCGATAAGCAATGCTCGCGTTACAGAATTGGATCTCCAAGGCCAGCTCTTTCTGGGGACGATTTCTCCTAGGCTGGCCCAATTGAGAGAACTGAAGAAGCTGTCTCTCAGCGACAATATCCTGACCGGGCCGATCCCACCCGAATTGGGCCAACTAACCCATTTAGAAAGCCTATCCCTCCACGGCAACGTCCTAACCGGACCGATCCCACCCGAATTGGGCCAACTAACCCAACTCAGGACGCTAAACCTCGAATTCAACGAGCTGACCGGGCCGATCCCGCCCGAATTGGGCCAACTGAGCGAACTGAAAACGCTGTTCCTCAGCTACAACAGGCTGACCGGGCCGATCCCACCACAGTTGGGCCAATTAACCCACTTGGAAAGCCTGTTCCTCAGCGACAATATCCTGACCAGACCGATCCCGCCCGAATTGGGCCAACTAACCCAACTCAGGATGCTAAACCTCGAATTCAACGAGCTGACCGGGCCGATCCCACCCGAACTGGGCCAACTGAGCGAACTGAAAACGCTGTTCCTCAGCTACAACAGGCTGACCGGGCCGATCCCACCACAGTTGAGCCAACTAACCCATTTAGAAAGCCTATCCCTCTACGGCAACGCCCTGACCGGGCCGATCCCACCACAATTGGGCCAATTAACAGGACTCGTGAAGTTGAGTCTAGACACCAATCGGCTAACGGGTGCGATACCGAGGGAGTTGGGCCAACTCATCCACTTGAAGGATTTATGGCTCGGCGACAATGGGCTTGCCGGTGCGATTCCTCCAGAGTTAGGCCAATTGACACAGCTCAGGAGATTAAGCCTTCACAACAACGAGTTGACGGGACCTATACCGCCCGAATTGGGCCAACTGAGAATACTGAAGGTGTTGATACTCGGCGACAATGCGCTGCTCGGGACGATACCCCCTGAGTTGGGCCAACTCATCCACCTAAAGGGTTTGTACCTTCAAAACAATGCACTGACGGGGCCCGTTCCGCCCGAATTGGGCCAACTGACAGCATTGGAGAACCTATCTCTCAATGACAACGCCTTGACCGGAACGATCCCGTCCGAGCTAGCAACATTAACCGAACTTAACTATTTGCATCTTGCCTTCAACCAGTTGACCGGATCGATACCCCCTGAATTAGGCCAGCTAACCGGACTAGTGCAGTTGAATCTCCGCAACAATCAATTGGATGGGCCCGTTCCGCCTGAATTGGGCCAACTGACCCAATTAACGGATTTGCTGCTTGGCGGCAACGCGCTGACTGGATGCGTACCAGAAGGTCTGGCCAAGTGGATCGACAAGTTGCCGATCTGTCCGGACGAGCCGGATATGTGCGGCAACGGCATCGCTGTGCCAAATCCGCAGCATAGCCTCGGTCTGGTGGCGGATTGCGAGGTACTTCTGACCATACGCAACATGTTTAATGCCCGGGGCGTCTTGAATTGGAGCGCATACGTACCTATCCCTCAGTGGCAAGGTGTAGGTATCGGCGACTCTCGCGTCACGGGGTTGCACCTCGTTGGTAATGAACTGACGGGACCGATACCGCCCGAGTTGGGCCAGTTGACAAAACTTAGAGGATTAAGCCTCAGCTCCAATAGGTTAATAGGACCAGTGCCGCCCGAGTTGGGTCAGTTGACAGAACTACGGCAGTTATATCTGAGCTATAACAAGTTGACGGAAATTCCGTCTGAAGTGGACCAATTGACCCAACTTGAGGGCTTAGACTTATCCCATAACGAGTTGACCGGACCGATACCGGCGGAGTTGGGAAATTTGACCCAGCTTGGGTGGTTGGACCTCCGCAGTAACCAATTGACCGGACCAATACCGGCGGAGTTGGG
>RKRN01000257.1 GCA_007571365.1 Candidatus Latescibacterota bacterium | reverse complement strand
CTAAATATAACATCTATGTCAAATTTATTTTTCTGACTGACTGACGTTACGCCGTCGCTGGTTATCGTCGGCCCCTTGCTGGCCCCCGTCGTCCCGGCGGGTCAGGCAGTCTGGTCCTGTGCGGGCCGTACGACCCAGTGGCGGAACAAGGGCTGGACCGGGGCCGGCAGTTTGGCGAAAACGTCGGCTGGCAGCGACGGTACGGCGTTTTCCTTGATGCCGGTTTCCTCGGACAGGCGGCGGCGCTCGTCTGAGCCGGGGCGCAAGACCTCGACGTTGAGCCACCAAGGGGCGTAGCGCACGACTACTGAGGTCCGCGGTTGGCGCGAACCATTGGGAGCGGTCGCATGCCATAGGCGGCTGTCGAGCACGAGCACACTGCCGGCCGGGCCGCAGGCGTTTACTTCTGTGGGGTAAGGGGCCAGCGGCTCAACGCCATTGTCGCCGGTGGGGTTGTTCGGGGATCGGTGGCTGCCGGGGACGAGGAGAGTGCCGCCGTTTGCCGCGGTAAAAGGGACCAGCATCCACAAGGTGGTCAAGTGGACCGTCGCGTCGGGATACGGCGCGGGGATGTGGCCGGCGTTGTGCTGGTTAAAGGGCCAGTCGGCGTGCCAGCCGCCGCGCTCGTTGCCCGGGTAGTTGATCGTGCCGGTGGTGAAGGAAATGCGCGGATGCGGCCCCAGCATCGCGCCGACCACGGCGCGGAGTTTTTCATCCGCGAGAAACGGCGCTAAGGACTGGTCGAAGTTGATGATGCCCGGCAGGTGGCCAATGCCGGGGGGAGCGGCCGTATTGCGCTGCGCTGCGACTGTGGCTTCGACGCTGCGGCGCACGTGCTCAACTTGATCGGCTGGGATGACGCCTTCAAGCACGCACCAGCCATCTAGTTTTAGATGTAGAAGCAGTCGTTCTAGTGGCATGTTCTAGCTCCCGGTCAGCTTAAAATTCCGCTTCTTGCGCCCCGCCGCCCCCGGTGAGTTCGGGGCACGGGGTGACGTTCTTGCGCGAGAACGACGACTGCGGGGATCAGTAACCAATCAGCTCAGTCGCCGCCGCTGGATCATCCGCAACACCCAATAGGCCCCCAAGGCACCGAGCAGATGCTTGCAAGTATGACCGCTGATGACGCCCCCGACCGCGTAGAGGGCTTGGTCAAACACCTCGGCGGCTTTTGCGAGCAGGTAAAACAGGCCGGCGATGTAGAGGTCGGACCCGCACGTGTACGGCGACGACAGCAGCCGAACCATGAGAGGCACGAACAAAATCGGATAGGCTTGGGCGACGACGTAATAACGGAGATCGCCAGCTCCTGCCCGTTCGGTATAGTACCAGTACAACACGCTAAAAAGACCAAAGGCGATCAGCGGCAGCAAGGTGATGATGCCAGCGCGCCGGTCTAGGCGCTCGGTGATCGCCGCAGCGAGAAACGCCATAAAGGCCATGCTCAGCGGCAGGCGATCCCACAGAAGCGTTTCGTTGCTAGGGGCCAGATGGTAGTAGGTGGAGCCGAGGCCGACCAGCGCCACTGCAAGGAAGAGGAGCTGATAGGGCAGCGAATCGACCGGCCGCACAAACGCCGGCTGCGCCCGGTCTGTGGCGAGGCCGAACACGACCCAGAATCCCCATAGCCCGACCAACAGAAAGGGCAGGTTGGAGAGCACGTTCAGGCCATGGGGGATGCCGAATAGGGTGCGCTGATCGGCGAACTGGTGATAGGCCGGGTCTTGCGGAATGGGTGCCTGCAGGAAAATGACTATCCAGAAAACGATCGTCAGATAGGCAAGCAGCCGGAGGCGGTGGTCGCGTTTCATAAGCACCTTGACAACATTTTTACCAAATTTTCTCGTGGTGTCTTGAGATGCGTCATGTTTCCAAGTGAGCGAGTTCCGTCCATGCCATTGGTATCGTTGAAGTCATAAAGGACTCGTCCGTCTCCGTAAAAAGCGGATCCAACACCTGTCGTCGATACTCTTGAGCCGCAATCGAGTCGGCATCCGCGGCGACCAAGCTCTGCACTTCTTTGTAATGGTCAAAGCTCTGATACACCCATACAGCGACGATCTGGAGCCCATCGTCTGTTTGAAAACGACCGACGAGACGGGCCCCGTACCTCTTCTGAACGGGGAACAGTCTCGTCAGAAAAAATTCGTTGAACGCTTCCGTCTTGCCAGGGACGACCTGGTAGCTTCGAATCCTAAACATCATCTCAATAAAGTCCTCTCCTCTTCATTGCTGTTGCCGATACCGAGTGGCTCTACGTAATATCTCCAAATACCGCTCCCCATATCCCTCATAATCCAATCCCTCACTAAAAGCCTCTCCCGTCTCGCTACCATCTAATCGAGTTACTGCCCCCTTTGCAACCGGCTCAATCTGCGTATCCTCGTGCCACTCGTTCCACGAAGTAATCAGCAGCATTCGCCCTGTTGATTCATCGGCATACTTTACAGCCTGCGCCAGCATCGCCCGAAATAGCGAGCCAAATTCGGCCTCCTCACTCAACTTCCGCGAGACCGCCTCGTGTCCATCGCGCACACCTTTGTCGTTAAACCCTGGCGTCGTAGCGGGTATAAACGCGGCCCCTTCAGCATGAGCCAACTCTCTCCAACCCGCCTGCGCCGCATAATACCGATCCACTGCCGCTTGTCTCGCATAACCCTTCGCTCCCATACTGCCGTACACATCGTAATTCGTCACGGCATCCAGTAGCCCAATCGCCTCAGAAGATAGCGGTGGTGGTCCAAAAACCTCATCGCCGACGATGTATATATCGTGTCCCGCCTCCCTAGCTATTGTACGCATCGTCTCCACTACCGCGGACAGCGTCCCATTGCGCGATAGTACCCGCGTCAAATAGACAAAGAGCACTGGCCGTCCATCGATCTGCAGGTAGTTGGGGTGGTCGAAATAGCGTTCGGCGATATAGGCGATGTCCGGTGCGACATTGTCGAACGCTGAAAACTGTTTTGTGCGCCCGGTAGTCTCATAAAACAGCGCAATCTGCATCCCGCCTAATTCAGCGTGCGGCAGAATGTGCTGCAGTAGAGTCCGATCTTCGCGCGAATCGGGGCCCCACCAACTCGCCACCCACAGCGATATATTGGCCTGTCGGCTCCACTTGAGATGCTGTGCGATCACCGCAGGATCGCGATCATCGTACTCGCCCAGCATCGGCAACTGCGGCGGTATCAACTCTTTGCGCATATAGCGGCCACCGTGAAAATCGCCGCTGTACCAAGGGTAATAATAGACGCCTACGGTATATGGTGAATCCATCTGGTCTTTATCTTGGCTACTCACAGGATCCCCGCCGTTACATGCGTTGGGAAACGCGAGGAAAATGCTGCATAAAACAGCCCGAAGAAATGGCCTACTAGAAAACATGGGTGCGCTCAATCCATTGGTCCCGATCCAAGAGAAATACATACCGTTCGGGCAACATGCGGTCTGCAAATCCGCCTCTACCCGGTCCAAGCGGTATGCGCTCCGTCGCCGCAAAACCCAGCCGCTGGAGAAGCCGGACAGACCGTTTGTTTGCGACAACGCATCTAGCTTCGATCTCGTCTAGGCCCAAATTTTCAAAACCTACCCGCAGGATGGCCCGGACCGCCTCTGAGGCAAAGCCCTGCCCCCAGTAAACGGGCGACAACTCGTAGCCGATGTCGCCCCTCCGACGCTCCATGCTTTCTGTGCGTACTCCGCAGTCGCCGAGTAACACCCCATTTGCGCGGTCCGCGATGGCTAGCTGGAACTTGCTCCGCGGGCTTTTCTTGGACCATGCGATGCACTCGTTTACAAAGCGGACGCACTCCGCTCTAGTGTAGGGGGGCCGGTAGTAGTATTCCAGATACCTTGGGTCCCTCCTAAACTCGGCGATGGCGTCCACGTCTTGTTTGGTGAACTCCCTCAGCAGCAGGCGTTCAGTCAGTTTCTCCATCTAAAGCAGTTTCCATTCTATTCACTGTATACTTCTGTCATGTTATTCCAATGCGTGGGCTAGTTCCCGGAGCACATCCACCGCCATAAGCACGTCTTCCCTTCGACAGTCGAACTGCCCGACCTGGAAGCGGATGACGAACTGGCCCTCGTGGATTGTCTGCGTCAGGTAGATCCGGCCGTCGTCGTTGACCGCACGAAGCAGGCACTCGGTAGCGTCGTCGGCATTTTCGCCGGCGGGGGCATACTGGAACGTGAAGAGCGAAAGATGGCAGTCGGTCGTCAGGCGAAAGCCGTCCAGCAATGCGATCGCCGCGGCAGCCTCCTCAGCCCAAGCAATGTGGTTGCGGATGCGCTGGCGGAGGTCTTTGAGACCGTGTGCGCGCAGCAGAAACCAGAGCTTGAGGGCGCGGAACCGGCGCCCCAAGGGAATCGTCCACTCGCTGTAGTTGGTGATCTCGGTTTGGCCGAGGGTTTCGAGGTAGTCTGGACGGATGCCGAGCGTGCGAATCTGCGGTGCTGGGTCCGCAAGAAACTGGATTGAGCAATCGAACTGCGCCCCCAGCCACTTGTGGGGATTAAAGACAATGCTGTCGGCGCGCTCGACGCCCGCCCACAACGCCCGTAGCTCAGGACAAATCATGGCGGAACCAGCCCACGCGGCATCGACATGGACGTAGAGATCGTGCTCTCGTGCCACTTCAATGGTCTGATGCACGCGGTCGGACGCGCCGATCGCTGTGCCTCCAACACAAAGGACGACACCGGCCGGGAGCAAACCCACCGCGCGATCCGCGTCGATCAATCGGCCTAGCGCCGCCGAATCGAGTGCCCAAGAACCATCGGTAGGGACTTTGACCAGATGCTGCTGGCCGATACCGGCGATTCGGATCGCCTTGTCAATGGACGAGTGGGTTTCTGGCGAGGCATAGACCCGGACCTGTTGCTCGCCCACCATGCCAGAATCGATCCCGCGCCAGCCTAGGGCGCGCTCGCGCATCGTTAGTACGGCGCAGACATTGGCCGACGTTGCCGACTCTTGAATAACGCCTTGGAACCCCTCCGGCAGCCCCAGTGCTTGGCGCATCCAATCGACCATCCGGGTCTCGATCTCCGTAGCGGCCGGTGCGGTCTGCCAGAGCATGCACTGGGCCGCCATGACCGCCGTCAAATTCTCGGCGATCATCGAAACTGGCGCGGCGTTAGCACTGAAGTAGGCAAAGAAACGCCGGTGTTGCCAGTGCGTCATGCCGTCGGGTACGATGCGCTCAAAGTCGGCGAAGATCGTCTCCATATCCACCGGCTCTTCCGGTGGCACGAACGGCAGTAGCGCAGCGATCTCACCCGGCGCAGTCTGCGCCCGAACGGGCCGCTCATCGAGCGTGGCCAAGTACTCGGCACCCCAGCGGGCCGCTCGCTCAGCCCAGCGAAAGTAGTCTTCTCGGTTCATAAGTAGCACCGCAGCTAGGCGACGCGATAGTGCTCCACCACCTCCATATTGACCTCGATGCCCAATCCCGACCCGGTGGGCACGGCAAAGTGCCCCTGCTCCAGCGTCAGCCCCTCGGCCACAACATCGGCCTCCCGCGTAAAAGGCAGCTCGTCGCAAGGCAACGTGGCGTTGGGCAGCGTCGCCTGCAAATGCACCGAGTAAGCCGCCATCACCCCGGTACACAACCCACCCATCTGAACCCAACAGGGCACATCCGCCGCCGCCGCTAGCGCCGCTGCCTGCCGCACTATCAGCGCCGAACCGCTCAAGTTCACGTAGTCAATGCACTCGGCCTTGAGTGCCGCCAGCACGCCGGACGGCGATCCCAAGTGTAGAGCGATGGGGATGTGGGTCTTCTCGCGCAGGATGCGATACCATTCGAGGTTGTTTTTGAGGATGGGATCTTCAAAGACCGATACCGTGCCCAAAGGCTCTAATTCGCTCGCCAAGCGCGCACCAGTGGGCAGCAGGCCGAATTCGGTATTGGGATCAACGCCAATTGTGTAGTCGGCCCCGGCTGCTTCTTTCATCATCCGTACCGTCTCGACGATATTCCACGAGCGCGCCTTGAGCTTGTGGTTGCTAAAGCCCCGTTCGACCCCTATTGCCGCCTCGGCCGCCGTCTCTGCTGGCGTCATGGGACACGACCAGTACGACACCGGCACCTTGTCGCGCACTTGCGCCCCGAAGAAGCGATGCAGCGGGATACCGTAGGCTTGGCCGGCAATATCGAGTAGCGCACAAGTGAAGGCATCGGGACGGTTGTACGGGTCCACGGCCAGCGGGTCTTGGCCGACGAGCGCGTCGGCTTGCTCCTGACCGACAGACTTTTTGTCAATGAACTCGCCCCAGCCCTCTAGGCCCTCGTCCGTCTGAACGCGGCAGAGGGTGATATCGTAGATCTTGGGATAGTAGCGGGCGATGGCCGGGATCGGCGGGATTTCGACTTCGTACAGTGCTACTTGGGTGATTTTCACAGTGGGCCTCCTATCGGTTGCGCGCCGTTTGTTGAAGGGCTAAAATGATACCAAATTGCCAGAGGATCACAAAGGGACCTGTCGATTTCGCCGAGAGCCGCGAGGAGGACCTCATGGACGACAAGACTATGACTAACGAAGAAAACTACCGCTTCGACGTGGCGGGATATATGATCGTCCCCGGCGTCCTGACGGCAGCCGAACTGAACGCCTGCAACCAGGCACTGGACCAGTTAGCGGTTGGCAATGGGCCGCTGCGCTGGACAGTGCCGGTTTGCAATCCCCTGTACGCCCTGCGCGAGCATCCCGTGCTAATGCAGTATCTGGAGCAAATTTGTGGCGAGGGCTTTCGCCTCGACGAATCGCCGCGCCTCGTCGAGTCATGCGCCGAGGCGACAGACCTGTCGGGGGGGAACGAGTGGGTGGATTGGTCGCGGGCGTACCGGCAGTACAATGGGAATCGCTTCTGCCAAGGAGTGCGGGCCTTCTGGGCACTAGCGGACGTGGGCGCAGAGGACGGAGGTTTGGTCGTAGTACCGGCCAGCCACAACAGCACAGTGCCCGCTCCGCAAGATCTAGTGGATGGAACCGACCCAATGGGGCTTGTTGAGCAACCGGTTTTGCAGGCGGGCGATCTCCTGCTCTGCGCCGAGTCGCTGATGAGGGGCGTGCGGCCTTGGCAGGGCGCGGGACTGCAACGACTGCTCGAATGCGGGTACATCAGCACTGGCGTACGGCCGGGGGCCGCGTCCGAAATCCACGGCGAGGACAGCGCACTACCCGAGTGGGCCGACGATCTGACCGATGCCGAGCGCACCATCTTGCACAATCCCAACCGCCCATACCCGCCGCCGGTGGTACATTCGGATGGCGAAAAGACTTGGCTGGCCGAAGAACCGGGGGTTTTCCATCCCGCGATCTACATCCGCGACCCAGATTCGGAGATTGACGAGCAGGAATTTTTCCACTGGGATCTGTGCGGCCACCTCGTTTTGCCGGGGGTGATGGACGAGGAATGGCTCAAAGCGGCCAACGAAGCCATCGACAAAAATCCCGACCGGATCAGCCACGGCGGATCGGCGGCCGGCGATTCCAAACCGCTAGCTGGCACCGGAGTCGGCCGCTCGTCCATGGGCAATCCGTGGGCGTTGCCCGCGCCCTACGGCAAGCCGTTCCAGCGCATGATCGCCAATCCAGCACTCGTCCAGCGTCTGAACTGGATTATGGGCAGCGGCTTTGAGTGCATGATGTGCAACGGCTTTCTGTCCGGGAAAGGGTCGTCCGGGCACTTTTTGCACTCGCCCGCCACGCCGGCCAAAATAGCCAATCACTATCGCCAGCAGAATGGTCGCGTGTACGCCGAGTACCTCAACGTAGCTTGGCAATTGCGCGATGTGACGCGGGCTGACGGAGGCTTTGTCTGCGTGCCCGGCTCGCACAAAACTGCCTACCCCATGCCCGACGGCATCCGCACCTGTGAGAACGAAATGGGCCTAGTTAAACACGTAGAGATGAAGGCAGGCGACGTGCTGCTGTTCCTCGCGTCGGCGCAGGCGCACGGGGCGTATCCGTGGACGGGAGAACAGAATCGGCGGATGATTTTTTTTCAATATCGGTCGCGCAATGTGTACGCGCCTTGATAAAGAAAAGAGGATTTATGCAACTCAAACTAGCATGCGCTGACTTTACTTTTCCCATCCTGCCACACGAGCAAGTACTAGTGCTCATCTCCATGCTGGGTCTGAAAGGCGTGGACATCGGGCTTTTTGAGGACCGCTCGCACTTGCAGCCTTCCACTGAATTCGAAAATGTCCAGCGCTCCGGGCGCGCCCTAGGACAGAAGCTAGCGGACAACGGCTTAGTCGCCGCCGACCTATTCCTGCAACTAGCCCTCGACTACGAATCCCACGCGGTCAATCACCCACAGCCCGAAATCCGCCGCCACACACGCGACGCCTTTCTCAAGGTCCTCGACTACGCGGCCGAGTGCGACGGCAAGCACGTCACAGGCCTGCCCGGAGCCTTCTTCGATCACGAGCCCAAGTCCGACTCTACAGCCCGCGCCGCCGCGGAATTGGCGTGGCGCGTGGCGCAGGCGCAGGAGCGCGACGTCGTCTTCGCCATAGAGCCGCACATCGGCTCACTCGCCAACACCCCCGAGCGCACCATCGCGCTGGTACGAGCCGTCCCAGGGCTAACTCTAACGCTCGACTACGGTCATTTTGTCCCTCGCGGCTTTGCGCCCGCTGAGGTTGATCCACTCCTCCAGTACGCCACTCACTTCCACGTGCGCGGCGTCAACAGTCAGAGCGGCGCAACCTCCTTGGCAGAAAACGAGCTCGACTGGCCGCACATTTTAAACATCATGGATCAAAACAGATACAATGGCTGGCTCGAATTGGAATTCGGCGGCAACAACCTCACCGACACCATTGAGTTCCGCGACTACTTGCGCTCGCTCGTCGCCTAATCGCGGTTGGACGCAATGGAGAGAGGAACCCGCGGCCAGTCAGGACGTCTTTCGACAGACTTCACACCACAACCCTTCTAAACAAGGAGCAAATCATGCTGAAACACATCCTCGCCCTCACTGCCCTAGCCTTTCTACTAGCCCCGGCTCCCACTCTCGCCGGCACTGTCTCCATAGAAGGCGATGGCGACCCAACCTTGTACGTGGTCAAAGTCCACGCCGATTGGTGCGGCTCCTGCACGGCCCTCGCACCCATCCTCAAAGAAGTTCAAGCCGGGGTATCCGATAAGCCCGTCCTCTTTGTCGAATTGGACGTCACCGACTCAACGCTGACCTCCCAAGCCCGCCTGCTTGCCGCGGCTCTCGACATAGAAGCCCTCTTCAAGGCCAACAATACAACCGGCCTGGTCCTGCTCATCGACGCCCAAGACCACACCCTGCTGGAAACGGCGACCAAGCAAAACTCCGCCGCCGAGATCGTCGGCAAAATAGAAACCCACCTCGCGGCCGCCGAACAAGCAACCGATTAGCTGCAAGCGGGACGCGAGCGCAGCGCAACACAAAGCCGCCACCGGAACGCACTCCGGTGGCGGCTTTGTGTTGACATTGGACAGGAGGCACTTTGTCGTCCTAATCGCCCAGCGTACGCTCGGCCATCAAGACGCGCAACCGCGCTAAAAACCGGGCCATGTCCGGTGGTTGATGGGCCGCGTTGGGGAGAGTTATATCCTCCCCGGTCGCCGCGTGGAACACGGTCGCGGCCGGGGACAGGCTCACTTTTTGGACCTCGGCCCACGCCAGCGTCTGTCGACCCAGTAAACCCTCCTCAACGGTTACGCCCTCCGGTCCTAGCCAGACCAAGCGCCGGTGGAGGCGGTGGACGAAAAAAGCCACCGCGCAAAACGCCGCCATCCCACCGCCGAGCACCGCGAGTCCATAGGCGAAGCCACCGCGCTGGAAAGCGATAGTGCTCAAT
Organism: Candidatus Latescibacterota bacterium; assembly: GCA_007571365.1. Taxonomy (GTDB): domain Bacteria; phylum Latescibacterota; class UBA2968; order UBA8231; family UBA8231. The sequence continues at coordinate 2,496 of RKRN01000257.1, read as the reverse complement.
ATCAACTGGCCAACGCCCAACAAGGCAAAAATCAGGCGCTGACCCGCACTAGGGCTGGTGGATAAGTCGAACTGCTCGGCCATGCCTCAGCGCGGTGCGATCCACTCGTCTGCTATTTCCATGCCAAAACCTGGCGCGTCGGCCGGGATCAAGCGCCCACCTTGAGGCACGGCTGTGCCCGGTATGGCGGGGACTTCGCCTAGGGGAATGCCCGGGGGTGAGCCAAGCCAATACTCGGCCATAGGCGACTCGGGGAAGGCCAAGGCGAAGTGTTGGCCATAGGCCGTATTGGCTCCGCCGTGGGGGATGGTGATAAGGCCGGCGGCTTCGGCAATGTAGTAGATCTTGACCGCTTCGGAGAGGCCGCCACACCACTTGAGATCCGGTTGTAGCACATCGACGCAGCGGTGCTCAACTAGCTGGCGGAAGGCTTGGCGGCCGTGATGGTCTTCGCCGGTGGCAAGGGGCACGTACGGAGCGGCCCGCTTGAGTGCTATGTGGCCTTCGAGATCGGTGGGAATCAGCGGCTCCTCAATCCAGCGCATCTGATAGGGCCTGAGCCGCTCGGCGACTTGAACGGCGTATTCGACATTGTAGGACATGACCGCGTTGAGCATCAACTCGCAGTCCGGGCCGATGGTCTCGCGCACTTGGGCGATTTTGTCTTCGAGGCGGTTGAGCCCTGCTTGGCCTTCGCGATAGTGAACTGGATTGGTGACCTTGAAGGCGCTAAATCCCAGTTCGAGGCCCCAGTCGAGATCGTCGCCAGTGGCGTAGAGTTCGATATGGTCGCGGCAGGGGCCGCCGAGCAGGCGGTACACGGGCAGCCCCAGCAGCTTGCCCTTGAGGTCCCAGAGCGCTAGGTCGATCCCGCTTTGGGCAACGGCTGCGGTCCCAGCATGACCGAGGCGCTGAGCAGCGCGCCACATCAGGTCGTTGAGGAACTCCATGGCCAGACAATCGCGGCCCGTCAGCAGGGGCGCGAAGACCTGCTCGACGATAGCCGCTACCGGCTCGCCAAAGGAGCAACTGCCCAAACCCCAAGTACCGTCTTCAGCGGTGATTTGGACCCAGACAGGACCACCACCCGTGCCCGGCATCTGCCCGGGCAGGCGCGAGAACTCTGGATACTTGTTGATCGGCAACGAACGCGGCGCACTCTGGTTCCAAGAGGGGCGGCGCGGCGCGGTTTTGGGCGGATTATGGGGCAGCCGCAGGTCGACTACGCGGATGGATTGTATTTGCATTAGAGCTACCGAGGGCTACGGCTTAGTCGCCAAAGGCATAGAAGAAGGAGAGCCAAGGGATGGGAAACCCCTCTTTGATCACCTCGCCGATGATAATAACGCCTAAATCAACAGCTAACTTGGTGCCCAAAAAGCGGAGAGCGAGGCCCAGAGGCTGTTGGTCTAGCGCGAAGTCGCCGCCAGTAATGAACCAGTTTTCCGAGACCAAGGCCAAGTCCTTGGAAAGGCGGATATTGCCGCCGAGGAGGAGCACTGGGTGCTCGGCGAAATCCACATGCTCGCCTTCCGCGGCGATGTAGCCGAGGCCGAGGCCGCAGGTGAGGCTCTTGTCGGGGGAGCCTTTGGTCCCGACCACAAAGGCCATACCTCCAGTATTGCCGGCGACATGCATATAGAGCACACCCGCGGCAAGAGCGACATCGTCGCCCGCGTAGAGACCGAGTTTGGGAGCCACTGATAAGACTTGGTCGCTCAGTCCCGCGCCCGGTATAAAGGAAACGCCTCCTGCCAAGGTAAAGTGGTCGGTGAGGCCATAGGCCATGCCGGGGAACAAGACATAGTGGTTGGAAAAATAGCCAGCCCCTCGGCGCAGTGGCCGGCCCGTAGGTGCAAACATCAGGCGGGAGCCGTTCGGGGCGCGACGCGAGAAGGCACCGGGGCGGCGGTTTTCCAAGGCGACGATGGACGCTCTCGGCACCTTTACCTCCAAGCCGGCCGGCGTCTCGACGAAGATGTGGGTTTCTGTTTCCTGCGTGATGGTGCCTTCAAGTTGGGTGCCGTCGGCGATGGAAATGGACACCAGCGAATTGACGCGGGTGTCTCCACTGTCTTCGGCGTAGCTAGCCGGCGCAAACAGGGCCGCAACCAACAACAGGATATTGTTAAGTAATCGGGGGCTTTCCATTAGATGCCTCTGTTAGAAGCTGTCGAGTTGTTCAGACCCATTTAGCGGCGATATAGAGGCGCAACCCGCATAGATTTTTGCCGCATTTGACCGGGGTCAGCTCCCTTCACCGCGCCCCACGTGCGTTCCTCAACCGCCGTGTCGGCCGGCACCTGATAGACACGCACGTAGTCAATTTCAAAGCGTTGTGGCCATATAGTTTCGTCCACGCCTTGGCTGCCGCCCCAAGTTCCCCCAACCGCTACGTTGAGCAGCAAGTGAAAGGGGTGGTCAAAGGGCCATTGGCGGTAGTCGGCCTCGGGGTCCGTAAGGCGTTCGTTGGCAAAGGCAAAGTATAGCTTGTCA
>RKRN01000329.1 GCA_007571365.1 Candidatus Latescibacterota bacterium | reverse complement strand
CCTCGGCGGATAGTCCGGGAAAGGGGTGAGCGACCGCCCCGGGAGGGACGCAAGCGGTTTAGTAGGCATCGCAAGCCTCAAGGCAAGGGGTGAAAGTTGGTAGGTGTATGGTGTATGAGGGGGTTAAAAAATGTACTATACGAATGTACAGCAGACAAGACGGATGCCAGACCATCGCTTTTGTACCAACGCGGGCCTCACCGCTCGCCTTTCTACCGCACAAAAGCTGTTTCTCCCACCACACCCGCACCCTGCGCGATTTCGTAACGCGCCCCGGCGGCGACGTTTTCCACCACTTCCGCCGTCCCATCTGGCCAGCGGATCGCCAAGCGGTCGATCTGCTCGGCCGCGCCCAGGCCAACGGTCAGAGTCGTCGGGCTGTGGCTCAAATAGGAAGAACCCGTGCGCACCATGAACACCTGCTCCGGCGCGCCTATTTGTGCGGTGACCTGGGCGCCGATGGCGTCGCGGTTGGGGGCCTTGCCCGTCAGGTCAAGTGCTACCGCACGGCCAGTCGGCCCCTCGTTGCGCAGCAAATACGCCGGCCCGCCATTGGTCGTCAGCAGCACATCCAAGTCGCCATCGCCGTCGATGTCGCCGACTGCTAACCCCCGCGCCACCAGCGGCTTGCGAAATAACCCACCCGTTTGCTCCGACACCTCAATCATCCGCCCGGCGCCGTCATTCCAAAACAACTGCGGTGCCTGCTGGTACTCGATCTCCTTCTGCGTTGAGTTGATCTCCGGCTCAATGTGCCCATTGGCCAAAATCAGGTCTTGATAGCCGTCGAGATCGTAGTCGAAAAAACGCAGACCAAAAGTCAGCGGCCGCAGCGTCGCCTGCATCAGCCGCGCCCGGCCCGCCGCATCGACGAAGACTTCGCCGCCGGCTTGGCGATAGAGCGAAAGCGCCTCGCGGCTGAAGTTGCCAATGGCGATGGAGAGTACGCCGTCGTTGGCGACCGAGGCAATATCTACCCCCATCCCCGCTCGCGCCCGGCCGGTCTCGTCGTAGCCAATGCCCGCGGCCAGCCCCCGCTCTGCAAAGCGGCCCCCACCTAAGTTTTGCAACAGGAAGTTGGGCTGGGTGTCGTTGGTGACCACCAAGTCGATGCGGCCGTCGCCCTCAAAATCGGTCATAGCCACGCCCATAGACTTGCCTTCTGGCAACAGCAGGCCCGCGTCTGCGGTTATTTCCAAAAAGCCGCCCGCGCCCAGATTGCGGTAGAGCCGCGGCGTCGAGCCGGGGTACTGCTGGGGCGTGGCGTAGGATTTTCCCTTGCCGTCGAGCGTGGTGTATATGTCGGTGCTAGGCGACCAGCGTACGTAGTTGGTCACCAACAAGTCTAGCCAGCCGTCGCCATCCACATCGACCCAAGCCGCGCCCGTGGACCACTCGGGATTCTCATGGCCGGCATCGTCCCGCCACACCGCGCCGGCCACGCCCGCTTGCTGTGCCACATCGACAAAGCGGCCCGCGTCGTTGCGCAACAGCAGATTCGGCCCCAAGGTCGTCAGGTAAATATCGGGGTCGCCATCGGCGTCGTAGTCGGCAATCGTCGCGCCCATGCCATAGACCGAAAAGCCCAAGCCAGCCTCTGCCGTTGCGTCGGCAAAGGTGCCGTTGCCGCGGTTGCGGTAGAGCTTGCCGGGGGCTTGTTCCCCTCGCCATCCTTGGCTGTTGACCAAGAGCACGTCCAGCCAGCCATCGCCATTGTAATCAAAAAGCGCACCGCCGCTGCCCATGGTTTCCGGCATCCACTTGTCGCCGCGCGCCCCGGTCTCGTGCCTGAATTTGAGACCGGCTTCTTCCGTCACATCGACAAAGCGCACGGCCGGGGCCGCTTTGCGCCCGCGCCCCACCGCGTAGTCGGCGGTCGGTGCTTTAGTGTACTCAGGCGTCGGCACGGGCTCCGAAGGCTCTTCCGGGCCGCAGGCCGCCCACAGCAACGCGCCAACCAACAGGCGCCCGATCACTTTATGAGATACTGGCATAAAATTTGCATCCCATTGTGTATTTCTCCGTCATATCTCTTCCCTATACTTGGATACATTGACACCCCATCATACGGCCTATTTCATCTTCGCACCGTGTGGTTTGTCCGCCGAGGAGAGACCGCGCTGCGTTTTGTAACGGCCGTTCCACAAAGGAGTTAGCCCATGAATACCCTAGCTGAACACCGGCAGGCTGTTCTGACAGCCGATCAACCCGCAGCCGAACTACTTGCCGGCGATGTTGGAGTCGTGGTCTTCATCCACAACGGAGGGGTCGCGTACGAAGTGGAATTTCCCAACCAAGCTGTCCTCACTCTGGAGGCCGACCAAGTGCGGGCACTGGGCATGCAAGAAATCCTCCACGTGCGCCCGCAACGGGCAAGCTCCTAACCATCTTCCCCCAGCCGCTCGGCCAAGCGCGTCGCATTACGCCGCATGCGACTCCACAACAAGTTCTTGGCCGAGCGCACTCAGAGCCTTGTGAATCCGATTAGCGGCCGTGTAGTGACGCGGGTCGAGCATGCGACGCACGGCTTTCTCATGGACGCCGAGGCGTCGGGCCAAAGCAAGGCGCGACAGACCACTGGCGCGGAAGGCCAGGGTGAGTGCAGCCTTGGCCGCCATATCTGGGGGCACCGCGATGAGTTGTTCGCCGGCGCACCGGCGGCTCGGTGCCGGGATTGGCTCGCCATCGTCAATGCGACCAGCGATAGCTTCCTCAAGCGCGTCCTGAGCCTCCAAGAGAGCCACGACTTCGTTTCTGCCGGACGTGAGACATTCGGGAAGATCCCGGAACGAGACGACAATAGCACCCGAGCGATCGGGCTGAAGCCGTGCGGGATAGCGAAATCGCATGACGGACTCCTATGCTTAAATCTATTGAAAGTCGCTGCGGTCGAGGCCAAGCTGGCGGATCATAGCAGATAAAAGGCCGGGGGGAAGCTCTTTGCGGCGATCTTTTACGACGGTCTTGCGCGTACCATAATACAGCGTGATATGACTTCCCTTGCCACGCTTAGTGTCGAGGCGCACGGAAACAGCGCGCTCCGCGCCAAGTTCAAAAACCCGATCTACGAATTCTCTGCCTTTCACGTTGCAAAAAAGGACATAAGTGTCCGAATATCAAATGGGGGACATACAGGCTGTGCTGACAGCCGATCAACCCTCAGTCGCGCTGATCGCTCGCGCTGTTGGGAGCGGATGAACGTGAATTTTGAGGGCCTCGCGGTTGTCGTGCGGATGCGCCAGCCGGTAGCGGCGCGTCAGTTCCTGAGCCGACTCGTCGATCTGATAATACTGGTAAGCCTGCTCGGCAACGAGGGCCTCGGCCTCGCGGCCAAGGGCGCGCAGCGAGAGCATTCGGTGGTAGTGGGCGACGCGGTCCTCTGGGTCAATGGCCAGCACGCCGTCGAGCGCCTCCAAAGCCTCCTCAAAGCGGCCATCGAGATAGAGCACCCGGCCCAAGTTGCGCCACGTCGCTCGATCCTCGGGAAAGTCGTGTAGCACTCGGCGATACGCCTGCGCCGCCGCTTCGTAGCGGCCGTCCTCCTGCAACACCACGCCCCAGACCCAAGCCGTCTGCCCGTCGCCGCTGACTAACGCCTCGCAGTCCTGCAAATGCTCGTAGGCCCGCTCCAAGTGGCCGTCGCGCACGGCCACCTTAGCCAAGTTGCGGCAACCGTCTAGGCGCTCGGGCACGAGCTGTTCCACCATTGCAAAGGCCCGGGCGGCCCCTTGGGTATCGTCTTGCAGCAGTAAGCCAATGCCATAGTCGTTGAAGCGCATCCAGTCGCTGGCATCCGGTGCCCGCGGCGCGGACGACCCGCCCACCACCAACTCCACCTCGCTGCGGGCGATCTCCGTTACCGGCAAATCCGGCACTTGGTCGAAGCGGCGGAAACCCTGGCGGTTGGTGTTAAAGGCAAACTCCGTATAGGCGCGGTCGAACTTGCGCCACAACAGCCGCGCCCGCAGCGTCAGCTCGCGCCCCTCGTAGTCGGCAGGCACCCGAAAACTGTAGTGCGCCACATCCGCCGAACCCGGGCCAATGGTGCGCACGTACACGGCGGTGACAATGTCTTGGGCGTTGCGCTGGTGGATGGCTTGGCCTTGGGCATCGACCATCAGCGCTTTGTAAAAATGCGCCGCTGGATCGACGTGCCCGTCGTCTTGCACCGCCCCGCTCAAAGCCAGCACCGCTTCGTCGTCGCCCACCACCGAAACCTCTAGCCAGCCCTCATTGGAATCGTTGGTCCCGCCCGGGAAGGTGTGCCCGACGCCCTTGTTGCGCACTACCACGTCAAAGGTGTACTCGCGGCCGCGCACCAGCACCGGCTGGCTCTTGTCGAGCGCGTAGTGCGCTTGTTCTTGGTGGTGTAGGGCGAACACATCGACGCTCAGTTTTTCGTCTTGCAAAAATTCCTCAATCCGCGCGATAGTCTCCTCGTCGCCGCGGATGTAGGGCAAAGCCGTGTTGACCGCCAAAAAGCGGTGCGACTTGACGTACCCATCCCGCGCCGACACGTCGCCGCCGACCGCTTCCTCCAGCGGCATGTGGCAATCTTGGCAGACCTGCTTGACCTCAGGCAAGTAGAACGTCCTAGCGGCGTTGCGGGCCACGCCGCTGTCGTGCCAGTTGTCGTATTCGTCTTGGCCGCGCAGCCAGCGGTAGCCATTGACGCGCGTGTCGAGGCTGACCTTGTGGCAGGTGGCGCAAAACTCAGAAGTGCGGAAAAAGGGCTTGAGCATCTGCTTCTTATGCACCATGGGCCGCGCCTTCAGCGCGGTGTCGTGCAAGAAGCGGCCCACGCCTTCTTTGGCCTCGGCGAACAGATAGGGGTCCTCTTGCTCGTCGGCGATGTTGTAGTTGCCGTTGCCGGTCTGGTCGTGAATGGCGTCGATGGCGTGACAGCCCAGGCAGGTCAGCCCGGCTTGGGCTTCGGGCGCGGCGCGGTCGATCTCGGCGGTCATTTGGCCCGCCAGCATCAGTGCTGGATCGTGGCAACCCGAGCACCACTTGGACTTGATTTTGGCCTCCTCGCCCGCCTCGCCTTTGTAATAAGCGATATGCGCGTCGACCTCCGCATTGCTCTCAGTCGAGTTGCGGCGCATGTGGTTGATCGTCGCCTCGTAGAAGGGGTTGTTAAACGAAGCAAAGCGGTGCGCCGACGTCGCCCACTGCTCAACGGTGGCCGCGTGGCAGCGGGCGCACGTCTCCGCGCCAATCGGCTCGTGGACCACGAAGCCGTACTCATCGATGTCTCCGGCGAGTTTTTCCGGCTGCGAGAGATCGCCGCGCGTGATGATCCGCGAGGGCAACACGTCGCCGGTCGTAGTGGTGGTAGCCGCCGGGAAAAAGGGGCTTTCAGCCGGGACAAAATTGGCGGGGATAAAGGCGTCGGGCGCGTAGTCGGCAACCTCCCGCGCCTTGGAGCCTGGGCCGGTGTGCTTGCCAGCGGCGAATGCCTGCTCGGCCGCCTGCGTGTACTGCTCGCCGCTGTAGCTCAACCCGTGTAGCACCACGGCCAGCGCCAACAGCCCGACCACTGCTATGGGCACAATGCGATAGGTCCGTGCCGCGGGCTTCCACAGCGAGAGGCGGCGGTGCGCCAAATAAAAAAGGGGCACCAAAGCCGCCGCGGCCACGTGGCTCCAGTACGCCACCGGATTGCCGCGATTGCTCGCCGCGCTGAGGATGAACAACCCGCTAATCGCCAAGACAATGCCCAACGTCAGCGTGGCGATGCCGGTGTAGATGGCCCGCTTGCGGCTCTTGCGCCACACCGCCGGTAGATGCCAAGCCACAAAGCCCATCGCCAGTACCACCAGCACCAGCCCGACGCCTGTATGCGACAGCACCATGCCTTGGTAAAACTTGGGCAGGGAAATGTCGGTAACGGCGAAGTAGTAGAAATCAAGGGCGTCGGCCAGCCGATTGGTCAGCAAATAGAGCGTATCGGCGACCATGAACACGCCCAAGGCCACCACGACCAGCAAGGTCCGTTGCTGGCGAGCACTCAGGCGACTCGGGGTTTTCTTTGGCATGGCTTAGCTAGGCAGCGCGTACATAATCGGCGGGATTACCAAGGGTACGTCTTCTCTAAAGATAAGCGGTGAGCGCGATCTCTGGTAGAATGCTTAGAAACGTTCTTAACATGCCGCTTAGCGCGTGCTTGTGCCCGGCCCCCACTGGATGCCCGCTTTCGCGGACATGACGGGCTATCACTATCGGCAACTAGGTCGCGCCGAGACGCCCTCACCCTCACGCGGGCATGACGGGATGGCGTCTCGGCCGTTATGCGACGGGAGCTATCAAGGGTTTTAAGAAGCTATCTGAAAACCTACCCCGGCGGTATAGGTCCTTCCCGTTTACGCGAGATCCACCGGACGGGCGAGACGCCCGCGCACCCAGCCGTCATGCCCGCGCAAGAACGTCACCCCGTGCCCCGACACCGAGCGGGAATCCACCGGGCGAGGGACGACACGCAGCGTTTTCAGACCGCCTCTTAGGCCCACGGCCCTTGTAGCCAGCCGACGACCTTTTCGACCATGACCGGCGCGTGTTCGCTAAAGACGTGATCCGCTCGGTCGATGACGACGAGTTCGGCGTTGTCGCCAGCTTGGGCGAGGATGTCGCGTGAGTCGGCCAGCGGCACCACGTCATCTTCGCTGCCGTGTACCAGCAGCCAAGGCACTACAACCTCGGCCCCGCGTTCCACCACAGTGTCGATTTGGGCCATATCGTCTAGATAGGCTTGCGAGAGCGGGCAGTCGGGCTCGTCCCACATGCAGCCGACGTCGGGCACTACGTCGCCGAACTCGCGCTCGGCAAAGGCGCGGGTATGCACCATACCCGCCAAGGAGACGAGTAGGCCGATGCGCTGGTCGCGGCTGGCGCGCAAGACACCGACCGCCCCTCCCATGCTGTGGCCGATATAGCAGACCGAGTAGCCGTCTAAGGCGTCTAGTACCGCGCCCAAATCTGCAACTTCTTTGGTGATCGTCGCGTCGGCAAAACGGCCCTCGGACGCGCCGTTGCCGGCAAAGGAGAAGCGCAGCGCGTGGATACCGGCCGCCGCCAGCCCCGCGGCGAGTGCCACGACAAAGGGGCGGTCCTTGTTGCCGGTCACGCCGTGGCCTAAGACGGCGATCTGCCGCGCTCCTTCCGCGCCGGCGTGAAAAGTGTAGTCCAGCACTTCGCCGGACGGGTTGCGCATGGTTCCGAACATGACTGTATCCTCCTCAAATAACATCGATTTGACTCTTTAGTGTGCGGGTCACGCCACCCTCCTGAAAACAGCGCAGAACAATAGAGACTGCAAATCTCTATATCCACGCTTGCGGCGGCTGGGCTAGGACGCGCTCGCCCAAGGGGCCGAAGTACGACCGAGCTGTCGTGAAGAACGGCTCCAAGCGGCCATTCTCATCCGGCGTCAGCATGGAGCGTACCCAAGCATTCATCTTACTTGGATCGTTTGGGTCAGCAACCTGTCCTGACCGTTCAATAAGGTCGTCGCGCCATGCCTCCCGTGCTAAGCAGAGCCGTCTGGCGTTGAGGTTCAAAATCTCAATGGTGCGCGTCACATAGGTGGAGGAGATACCCGCCATGTTGCATGCTTCTACATCCACTTCGATTCGGCCATCCATAAGTACCTTCGTAAGCGATGGCCGTGCGGGCAGTTTCCGCGGATCTAAAAAATCCGCGTCATTGCGGCCTCCCTTCGCCTGACCACAACTCATGTTGTCCTTGACTGGTTCAAGGTATCGCTCATCATCCCTGTTTCTGTTTGGGGAAGCAAATACGGGATTTGTTCCGCCCTTGCAGCAAGCGATCATGTTGGTTACTTCAATCTCTCCTGCCGCTCCTTGCTGCGGATCGTTTCGTGGAATGACGTGTTCAATCTGGCGATCTAGCTTTGTAAGCGCGATCTCGCAGTAGCCGCACAAACCATGCTGGGTATCGATCAGCTTTTCGACGAGTTCGCTGTAGGATGTACCTTGCTTGTGGTCGCGCAATCCGTCCCACTTCGCGGCCTCGCTTGCATCGTTGAGGTATTCGATAAGACCGGGCGTGGGCTCGTTTAATTGGCGGATTCTCTTCACTGCGCCTCGGCCATCTGCTTAAACAACTTGCGCTGCTTGATTTCGAGATCGGCTCTGGCAAGAGCGTAGTCGCGTGGCGAGAGCTTTTCGAGCTTGTTCCTAAGCGATAGGGCCTCCTCGGATTCACCCCTACCATCGCTGACTAGACGCCGATATTCATCCAGTGCTTTTGTGAAGGGGTTGTCGGGCGGCCGTTCGCTGACACCCATCACCACGGAAAGCACATCCCCGGCCTCGGCCCCGTAGGTCGCCCCGCCCGGGGACCCAGCGACCATGCGGTCGCCAACGCGATGCAGTTCCACAATGCGCTGCGTCTCAACCGTAGTCAGCACCTGCGGGCTGTGCGTAGAGACGATAAACTGGGCGTTGGGGAATGTCCGCCGCAGGTCGCCCAAAATGCGCTGTTGCCACGCCGGATGCAGGTGCAATTCTACTTCGTCGATCAGGACAATAGCTTCGGTGGCGAGCGGGTCGTCCAAGTGCGGATTGCCTTGGGCCATCCGCCGGGCCAGATCGGCAGCCAACGCGAGCACTAGGCGATAGCCGCCGCTTAGCTGGTCGAGCGAGTGCTTTGCTAGCCGTCTATCTTCAGTTCGGACGGACACGACAAAACGGAGCGGGTTCATCTTGATGCACGGTTCGGACACTGCTGGGAGCATGGACGAGAGGGCCTGGCGCACGGCAGCGAGCTCTTTTAGCTGGTAGCCGAAATCGCGCCGCTCCTTTTGTTCTCTCAGTTCCTCGTCCTCTTTGAAATAGAACCAAGCGAAGAGGCTCTCAAAGTCCGTGCGAGCGACGAGTGCTTCTTGCAGTGCATCTAACCGAGGAACCCGACGCGAGCGCGGATGACGCGGCGATAGTACCCAGTCCGGCACCCCTTTTACGGTCCGCTCTGTACCGTAAAAGGCGCAGATCGGTAGCTCGCTTTGTTCTGTTTCGGAATCCTTAAGCGATATTCGCTCTTGATAGGCCAACATCTGTTGCTGGTGTTGTTCTTGCTCGAGAATTGACCTAACGGCCTGCCGCTCGACAGAGGTTCCATCCATACGGGTAAGTAAAACCCGCGGTGGCCCTGCGCCTTCGCGCCAATCCTCGGCACCAAAATCAATGAATCCGTCGAGAAACGGTCCGAGCAGATCTTCATGCCCCAACCCCACCGCAACCGCGCTTAGAACGCTCGTCTTGCCGCATCCATTCTCCCCGTGCAATACCGTCAGCGACGGGTCGAGCGGCAGCTTGAGCTGTTCAATGGCGCGGTAGTTTTCAATTTCCACAGATTTTAGCTTCATGGGATAGGTCCTTTTGTCCGTGGCCCCGGGTCTATAACTGCTGGTACGCCGCGTTTGTCCTGCCTACGTAAGTAGGCCTCCACAGCCGCCGGGGCCAGCAAGGGGCCGACGATAACCAGCGACTGCGTACCAGCAGGTCCCTAAAATAAAATACTACTGCATACCTCTCAGCCATCGAGAATATCTTTCAAGGTCTGGCCCGCTTGAAAGTGATCCGTCTTTACTTCTGCTGCGGGCGCTGGGAACAAAGGGTTGCCCGGCGACCACAGCTCCACGCTGTCGGCGTGTTGTTCGTAGTAGCAGGGATCGGTAGTCACCCGCAGCGGCTCTGGTGCGCCCGGCACCGACAATCCGTACTCCCGCGGCCCCAACGGCTGGACGCTGGTTCTAGGCGGCATTAAGTCGGGAGAGGCGATTACGCGGTTGAGATCGTCAAGCGAGAGCGGCGCGGGAGTACGCTCCGGCAAGGTGGCGTCCTCGGTCGTCACCGCGGCGTCGAGGTCAAAGCCATCGGCTTGGACCGCATCCACTTGTCGGTCAATCGTCTCGGCGACATCGCCGCGCCGGGCAAGCACCGCGTCGGCAATCGTGCGCGGCAATCGCGCCAAGATAGGCTGTAAGCGCCCAACCACCGACTCGAACAGACCGATGCGATTGCGGAGCACCCGGTACACGTCGGTCTCCACCGTGCCTTCGTAGTGCAAGTTGACGATGCGGATGGTCGGATGCGCTTGGCCGAGGCGGTCAATGCGCCCGATGCGCTGTTCAACCCGCATCGGATTCCACGGCATGTCGTAGTTGATTAGCGCACCGCAAAACTGGAAGTTGAGCCCCTCGGCCGCCGCGTCGGTACACAGCAGCACGTCGGCTTCTCCTGAGCGGAACCGGCGGCGAGCCTCGTCGCGGGAGACCCCGCGCCACGACCCGTCCACAGACCTAATCTCGCCGCCGCGCCCCGAATAGCACATCAGGCGCAGGCTGGTGCTAGCGGCCAGGGCTTGGCGCAAAAAATCCATGGTATCGGTGTACTGGGTGAACACCATGGCCTGCTCAAAGCCAGCCGCCCGCAACTCGTCGAGCACCTCTTTGAGGCTGGAGAGCTTGCTGTCCGGCGGCAACCGCTCGAGGCGGCCGAGCAGGTCCGCAATAGCGGCGGCCTCTTCGGCGGCGAGCACCTCGCGCTCCATAGCCGCTACTTCGTCGGCATCGAGTACTTCGCCGGCCACTTCGTCGTCCGGGGCGTTGTCGTCCGATCCAGTCAACTGGCCTTGGTCGCCAGAGGATAGGGCCGCGAGATGGCCGCTGAGCGTATGGCGCAAGGCGCAGAAGCTACTGGCCAGCCGCCGGCGGTAGATGGTCATTACAAAGCCAACAGCCGTGCGGTCGCTCGCACTAGCTTGGTTGTAGGTAGTGGCAATGTACTCCTCAAGGGCCTCGTAGAGGGCCCGTTCGCCAGCGGTTAGGGCGATAAACCGATCTTCGACTTGGCGAGCGGCAATCGGCGTCGCGAGCCTTCCGGCCTTGAAGTATTGGCGCAAGAGGTCGCGGGTATGGCGCGAGACTAGGTGTTGGACCGGCGTGTAGCGGCTCAAGAGTGTACGCGCTGCTTGGCGCTCTTGGGAATCCAACTGACGGCGCGGGTAGCTAGAGGGATCGCGCAAGGCGCGCAGCACTTTGTTGGCCAGCAGCGGCGACAAGCCCGTAAGGCGTTGCGCCATTTCCTTGGTCGCCGCGCCAAAGCAGTGCTCGGTCGCTTGGAATAGCTGCGCCGCGTGCTCCATGGCCTCCGGCGCGAGGTTGGATGGCCCCAGATCGTCGAAGAAGCGGAGAAACGCCGCGGCGGTCCAAGCCGGCGGCAAGCCCAACAGGTCCAACAAATCCCACACTTCAATGGGATGGACCTGCATCGGCGTCGCCGTCAGCAACACCAAGCCCGCGGTCCGCTCTTTGAGCGCCCGCATGAGCCGCAGCAGCTTGTTGGGCTGGTCGTGCGGTGGGCTGCCGGGGGCGTGGCGGCGGGCGTGGTGGGCTTCGTCGAGCACCACCAAGTCCCACGGCTCGGCCTCTGCGAGCAGCGCGGCTGCCCGGTCGGCGCGGCGCATGAGCTGACTAGACGCCAGGACCACCGGCTCGCGGTGCCAGTCCGGCCTAGCGACCGCCCGCTCGTGCCGCCCACGCCTGGCCGGCGAAGGATACCACACCAGCTTGCCGGCCGCGCTGTCGTACAGCGGCCAATTGAGATTGAACTTCTCGCGCAGCTCTATTTGCCATTGCTTGAGCACGGCCTTGGGGGCGAGAATGAGGATGCGCTTGGCGCGTCTGGCCAGCCACGCTTGGCGCAACAGCAGCCCGGCCTCAATGGTCTTGCCCAGCCCCACCTCGTCGGCGATGAGCAGCTTGGGCGGCCAGTGGTTATACAGCCGTTCAAACACCCGCACCTGGTGCGGCCAAGGGCTTACCGCGGCCGTGGCCTCGCCGACCCGGGCCCCGCCGCCGGGCAGGGACGGAGCGCGCTCGATAAAGGCCCAAACCCGACTGCGGCGATCCATAAAGCGCAGCGGGCGGTCGCTAGTGGGCATAAAGCGCAGCAAGTCTTGCCGCACGGCCTCGGGCACCTTTAGCACCATCACGTGCCGGGCCTGATCGGCCCACAGGCGGGCGAAATTGGCTTCTTCCCCTTCCACTCGCTCCGGCTCTTGCCAGCTTCGATAGACGTTGATGCTCTCCCAGTTGTGCTGCCAACCGGCGACCGTCTCGTTGAGGCTACCATTCCAAGCGAGGCGGTCGCCGGCCCCGTCTTGGATGATCCCGGCCTTTTCGTGGAACAGGGCTTGGTTGCAAACAGGGTGCCGCTGCTGGTTGCACGGCACGGCGACTTTTACGTTGAGATAGTCGTGGGCAATCATCCACGCCAACAGCTCGAGGGCTTGCAGGGAGGCCGGGTCGGGCGGGTTGAGGGGCTGGC
>RKRN01000244.1 GCA_007571365.1 Candidatus Latescibacterota bacterium | reverse complement strand
CAACGGCGACGAGTCTGGGCAGCCCGCCACCAAGGGCTTTATGCTGTGGGACGGCAAAGATCGCGGTTTGGAGGCCCAGGCGCTGCGGCCGCTCATCGTGCGCGTGGAGCTGCGCGGCGACGCCTATGAGCGCGAGATGGCCGTCGACAGCGTCTTGGCGCGGCTGCGGGGGATTCCCGAATACGTCGCTCTCTTTGAGCAAGCCTTCCCAGCCGAAGCCGACTCGGTGGCGCGGCAGTTGCCGCGGCTGGGCTGCGCCCACGACCCGACGCCCTTACAGTCGGTCATCACGCGCTCGACTTTTGGCCGGGCCATCGCCGCGTTTGAGCGCGAGCAAAACACAGTCAACACCGCGTACGACGCTTATGTGGCCGGCGACGACCAGGCTCTGACGCCAGCGCAAAAGCGCGGGCTTGAACTGTTTCACACCAAGGCGCGCTGCGTCAACTGCCACAGCGGCCCGCTCTTTACGGATTCGAGCTTTCGCGTCCAAGGCGTTGAGCAGATTGGGCCGGGCCGCGCCTCGGCCACGACGAACACGGGTACGCCACGTCCCACCGGCCGCGACGAAGGCCGCTTTCTCAATACCGGCAATCGCAGCGATATCGGTGCTTTCCGCGTCGTCGGGCTGCGCCAAGTCGCGCAGACGGCCCCCTACATGCACGATGGTGCGCTGGCGACGCTAGAAGATGTCATCGAGTTCTACGACCGCGGCGGCGGCGATGAAGCCTCGGTCCCGGCCGAGAATATCGATCCCGAACTGGTGCCACTGGGCCTGAGCATCGCCGAGAAGCAAGACCTGTTGGCCTTCATGCACGCTCTGACCGATTCGACGCTAGCGGTTCACGTGCCGGCGCGCGTGCCCAGTAGGTTGCCGCCGGCGGGCCTCGAATTGGCGGCTGAGGCGGGCCTGGTGATTCCGGTTTCCGCGCCAGCGGCTCGGTCGGTGGCCGGGCTGGGGCGAGTGTTCAATTTTCCCAACCCCTTCAACGCCTCAACCGCGATTTCAGTGGTACTGCCAGCGGCGGGCGAAGTCGATATCGCGGTGTACAATATCTTGGGTCAGACGGTGCGGCGGCTCTTTCGCGGCTATCGGCCAGCCGGCGTCTATCAGCTAGCGTGGGATGGGCGCGATGAGAATGGGCGAGCGGCCGCCAGCGGCGTGTATCTCGTCGCGGCGCAGCTAGGTGGCGCACGCTACCTAGCGCGGGTGACCCTCGTGCGCTGAAGTGGCCCGGCAACTCGCTGCCTTCCTGCTGCTATGGGGATGCGGACCAGAGTCTGATTCCCCAGCCGCCGATCGGCCCTTGCACCCGCAAGAGCGGTCGTCGCCGACGGTCCGCTTCGCCGATATTACTGCGGCCGCTGGTATTCACTTTAAGCATACCAGCGGTCTTTCAGGGCGGAAGTACGGGGTGGAAGCCCTCGGCTCAGGAGCCGCTTTTTTCGATTACAATGGCGACGGGTACATGGATCTCTACGTCGTCAACGGAGCCGACCTGCCCGGGCACGTATCGCCCCAGCCGCCCCGTAATGCACTCTACCGCAACCGCGCCGACGGTCGTTTCGGCGTCGCGGTTGCCGGGGTCGCCGATACCCATTACGGCATGGGCTGTAGCGCGGGGGATTACGACAACGATGGCGATGCTGATCTCTTCGTTGCCAATTTTGGCCCCAACGTGCTCTACCGCAACGAAGGTGCTCGCTTCATCGACGTCACAGCCGTGGCCATCCCGGACCGCGACCAGAGTTGGTCCACCGGCTCGGCTTTTGCCGATTACGACTTGGACGGCGATTTAGATCTCTATGTAGCCAACTATCTCGACTACCAGTTCGAAACCGATCCACTCGACGAAAACGGCCGCCTGAAGAAGGATAGGCGGCACTACGCTCCCACTGAATACCCGGGTCGGCGCGACTTTCTCTATCGCAATGAGGCCGACGGTCGTTTCGTCGATGTCACCGCAGAAGCGGGACTACTCAGCCGCGAAGGGCGCGAGTTGGGTGTCGTCTTTTTCGACTGGGATGGCGATGGCGATCCCGACTTGTTTCAGGCCAACGATGCCACGCCCAATTTCCTCTACCGCAACGAAGGAGACGGCTCGTTCAGCGAAATCGGCTTGGTGGCCGGTGCGGCTTACAACGAGGCGGGCAAGCCCGAAGGAGGCATGGGCACCGACATGGCCGATACCGATGGAGATGGCCGCTTAGAGATCGTGGTGACCAACTTTCAGTGGGAGAGCAATACTCTCTACCAAAGTAAAGGGGATGGCTTATGGCGCGATCGTTCGACGGCTTCGGGACTGGGGGCACCCAGCTTCGACCGCTTGGCCTTCGGAGTCAACTTCTGCGATTTCGACCGCGACGGCGACCCGGATCTCTACGTGGCCAATGGCCACATTGACGATAATATTGCCGATTTCGACCCCCAAGTTTCGCACGGCCAGCGCGATCAGCTTTTCCTCAACGACGGCCAAGGGCACTTCGCGGAAATCTCCGCGCAGGCGGGTCCTTTTTTTCAGCAGGCACTAGTCGGGCGTGGTGCGGCCACGGCCGATTACGACAACGATGGCGACGGCGATCTCTTCGTCGTCAACAGCAACCAGCCGGCCGTATTGTTGCGCAACGATACGGCATCGGCAAACCACTGGCTCGCCCTGCGCTTGGTCGGCACCCGCAGCAATCGAGACGGGCTAGGCTGCCGGGTCGTTGTGCGGGCGGGGGGGCGCGAGCAAACGCGGCAAACCCGCAGCAGTTTTAGCTATCTATCGCAGAGCGACCCCCGGTTGTTCTTCGGGCTGGGTGCCTACGACCGGGCCGACCGCATAGACATCGCTTGGCCTTCGGGCGTACGCCAGCAATTAAAGGACGTGGAGGCCGATCAACTACTGAACATTTTGGAGTCGACAGAGCCGGTTGTGTATCGTCCGTCCCACAGAGACAGCATCCACAAAAGAGCATTCCAAGCAGCACCGCCCGCGTTTGACCTAGAGCACTTCTGGCGTGAAGCCCCACCCGCTCTGATCGACGCCGGCCGCTTGGCCCCCCTCGATGGTGCAGACCGCACATCGGGCGAAGACATTGATGCGCTGACCGCCGTAGCTGGCGATCCAGACGCCCACTTCCGCTTGGCCGAGGCACTGCGTCGGCTGCGGCGCTATGAGGCGGCAGAAGTCCATTACCAAAGTGCTGTCGCCCTCGATTCCTCACATGCCCAGGCTTATATCGGTTTGGGAAAACTCTACGGCGATCAGGGCGATCGGACTAAGGCGTTGGCGGCGCTCCAGCGGGCGTTGGCCCTAGCGGACGAAGCCAGTGCCCACTACTACTTGGGCAATTTTTACGCCGGCCAAGGCGCGTACCAACCGGCTATCTCGCACTATCAGCAGGCTATCGAACGCCAGCCTTCCTACGAGCAGGCGTACATCAATCTAGCCGGCGTCTTGGCCCGCCAGACAAAATACAGCACGGCCATTGCGGTCTTGACGCGGGGGGTTGCCGCGCTACCCGGCAGGGCCGAACTCAAGTTTCGCTTGGGGTGGAATTACTTTGTCCAAGGCCGCTATGCGGCAGCACTGGAGCAGTTCCAGCAAGTTGTTCGCTTGGATCCCCAGCGGCACCAAGCCTATGACTTTATGGCGCGAATATATATAGCCCAAGAGAAGGGGGAAGCGGCCCAGCAACTTTTGCAGCAGGGACTATCGGTCCATCCCGACGCGAGTGCCCTGCTGGCGCGGTTGGGGATTTTGCTGCTCAATGTGGGCGAGCCCGTCCAAGCCAGCGAGTACCTCGAGCGGGCCATTCGCAGCGCTCCAGATCACGCAGAAGCCTATTACAACTTGGGGCAGGCCTACTTGCAAAACGGTCTGCGCGAGCAGGGCCAGGCCGTGCTGGGCTACTTCGAGCTTTTACAGAGTAACTATCGGGAATTACTGGACTTGAAAACGGCGCTGGTGCTCAATCCCAGCGATGCCACAGCGTGCTTTGGGCTGGGGAAGGTGTATGGGCGCATCGGTCGTTACGAAGCGGCCCGCCGTGCGTACCGTGCCGTTTTACAGATCGACCCCAGCCACCGCGACGCCCAGAACAACTTGGGCAACATCTATCTGCGCCAGCAGCGTCCACACCAAGCTATCGAGGTTTTTAGCGCCCTGCTGCAAGCTGATTCAAGTTACGTGCGTGCGTACAACAACCTCGGCTATGCTTATCTGGCCATCAACCAGCCTCAGCGAGCGATCCAAGCCTACAAAAAGGCGACTGAGATCGATCCCCGATACGCGCCGGCGTACTCTAGCCTAGGCGCAATCTACAGGCAGCAAGGGCGAATTGCTGAAGCGCAGCAGCAGCTAGCCATCTACGAGGAGCTGACTCGGCATCCACCGTGATGCGCCCCTAACAAGCGCAAAATTAGCTTGTTAGGTGATTGGATTTTGATTATAGAGTATCAACTATTTAACCCACCCACCGCTCAATTTTCGCCAAGAGCCTCGAAAGGAGGTAGCAGATCTCAGAAGCGTCTTAAAACTCCACTCGGCGTTGCTTGCGCCCGCTACTTGGGGTTTTAAATAGCTTCTCAATGCTTTCCGTTGTGCGAGTCCCAGTATAGGGGTTTACTCCATTTCTCAAAAGGAGCCTTTTAGATGCGACGCTCACTGTTATTGGTTGCCCTTGTTGCGACTTCCTCTTTCGCCCAAGATCCAGTCGAAGTGCCGCTCTACTTTGCTGCGGGCATTCCCGACAATGCCCTGCCCACCATCGACGGCGAACGCGATGATTGGGCTTGGGTCGATCCGAGTTTTGAGATAACCAGCACCGATATGTTCATCCTGACCGGCGGCGTAGATGACGCCGACGACCACTTCATAGACATTCTGCTCGGCTGGAACGAAGGACAGAACAGGGTATATGGCATGGTCCATGTGGTTGATGACTATCTGATCGTGGACAAAAACCCCGGTTGTACCTTCCGCGACGACAACTGCGAGATTCACTTCGATCCAGATAACCAAGGCGGCGGTCCCTACTCGGCACCCAACGACCAAGACCTACAGCCGGCCTATCAGATTTGCTTGAGCATGTCTGAGCAATTTCCCCGAGTGCAAATGTACAACGGTGCGCTGGGCAATTTTGAGCAGGACGCACTCAACTTCTGGTGGACGCATTCGGGCGATTTCGTCCAAAACGTCAACGCCAATGTGGGCAACGAGTACTTTTACGAGTTCAGTCTCCTATTCTTCGATCCGCTGTCGATCAGCGGCGGTCCCGACGCCAGCACGGAATGGATCCTGACGCCTGAGTCAACCATCGGCATGGGCATTTCCCTCGACGATGCCGACGAGGGCCTCAACGCCAACGGCAACGATCCAACGGCCGAGGAGTGCTGCGAGAACGGGTTCTACTGGCAGGCGTATGTGAGTATGGGCGATCAGTTTGCCAATACCGGCGGCATCCCCGATGTCTTCCTGACGCCGCCAGAAGACACGGGGACCGCCGTTGAAGCGACTTCTTGGGGTCAGGTAAAAGGCCTGCTAGGGGAAGGTCTGTAAGTCATTTATTTGTCAGTTTTCTTTTGGGCAAAGAAGGGAGGGCAGGGAATACCTGCCCTCCCTTCTTTGGTTGCGACCGGGTGTGAAGAGTAAGCCGAATGTGCGCCCTCTTGACCGGTGTGGTGCTGGTTGCGGCGATCAGCCTGATAAGCCCGTGGGCCGTGCTCATCGTCAAGGGATCGCTGCTGACCGGCAATGCCATCCCGGTGATTGCCGTGCTGTTCTTTTTTGTCCTGACGGCCTTGGTTGCGCCCTTACTTAAATCCCTGAGCCGTCGTCTCGCTTTTACCCGCTCCGACCTGATCCTCATTTACGCCATGATGCTGGTCGCTGGAGCCGTGGTAACTACCGGCTTTACCGGCGGTTTTATGTCCATCATTTCCGGGATCTATTACTACGCTACGCCCGAAAACAATTGGGCTCATTTTTTTCTTCCGCACCTAGGCCCTTGGGTCGCGCCTCAAGATTCCGCGGCCGTGCAGTTGTTTTTCGAGGGGTTGCCGCCAGACGCTTCGATTCCTTGGTCCGCTTGGGTCCGGCCGCTGGCGGCGTGGACTTCTTTTATGGTGGCCTTTTCGGTGGTTGTGTTCTGCCTAGGCGTTATGCTGCGCGGCCAGTGGATAGATCGGGAGCGCTTGGTCTTTCCGCTGACTCAGTTGCCCTTGGCAATGATAGAAGACGCCGAGCGCACCGAGCGGCGCAGCGGTCGCTTCTGCAAAAGCCGTTTGCTGTGGCTGGGGCTTTTGCTCCCGCTATTGTTGCACTCGTGGAATTCGCTGCACAACTACCACGATGCCTTCCAACCGGTCGCCGTCCGAGGCGCGATTCCCTTGCTCGACGGGCGGATGCACGTGCCTTTTCTGCTCAATTTTCCCGTGCTTGGCCTGTCCTATCTCATGCCGCTGGGCGTCTCCTTCAGTCTGTGGTTTTTCTGTATGGTAGGGCTGCTCGAACAAAGTGCCTTTGCCCGCATCGGCTTGCAACTCAGCGGCGGGGATATGTGGACCTCCGGCGGGGCCAGCCCTCCCCTATCGCTGCAGATGTCGGGCGCGTTGCTGATGCTGGTTGTCTTTGTGTTGTGGAATGCGCGCCAGCACTTGGGCCGTTTCTGGCGTCAAGCCCTAGGCCGCCAGGAACTAACTCGGCGGGAATTGGTCGGCCCGCGCACCGCCGTGTGCGGTTTCGCCGGAGGGCTACTTTTCATGTTGGCTTGGCTCATCAGCACCGGTCTCGATGGGTATGTAGCGAGCCTACTGGTCATGGGTGCCTTAGTGGTGTTTATCGGCCTAGCGCGCATAACCTGCGAGGCGGGTTTACCCAGTATCCAGACGCCGATGGTGCCCCAAGCTTTTATGATCCGCGGCTTTGGTCCCCAAGTGCTGGGCCTGCACAACATGACTGGCTTGGGCTTGAGCACGGTGTGGCTGGGGGATACAGCGGCCAATATAATGAATTCAGTGATGCACAGTTTGCGCCTGAGTTCCGGCCAAGAGCGGCACTTGCGCCACCTACCTTGGGCGCTGTTGCTCGCCTTAGTGGTGGCGCTGGCCGGTTCGATCTGGTACACCATGAGCTTGGCCTATGAACACGGCGGCATCAATCTGCACGGCTGGTACTTTCGCGGCGTTGTGCGCTGGCCCTTCAATCACATGGCTTCGCTGGCCAACGCGCCCGAGGCGAGTTTTGCGCCGCGACTGACCTTTATAGCCCTAGGCGCTGGCGTCATGGGAGCGCTGCTCTACCTGCGCCAGCGCTTTTTGGCTTGGCCCCTGCACCCCATTGGCTTCCCCGTGTCCAATACCCATCCGATCATCACTTTCGGCTGGTTGTCCATCCTGCTGGCCTGGTTGTGCAAGGCGGCGATCTTGCGCTATGGTGGAGTGCGGCTCTACCGGACGATGCGACCCTTCTTCTTGGGCCTAGCACTCGGCGAGTTCTCCGCTGCGGTGCTCTGGGTCTTTATCGACGGGGCATTGGGAGTAGCGGGTAATATGATTTTCGTATTTTGAGGGGCAATGAGAATGGTATCGACGAGACAAGCCGCAACTCATTCAGGACGGCTATAGAAGGACCACAAAAAGGAAGTCTTAATGCGATACTTGCGCTCGCTGAAGTTGCTCTTGGTCGTCGCGGCGGTCGGCGCGGTGCTAGCCTTTTTTGAACGGCAGCGCACGGCCGAGTACGGGCACCTTTTGGCCCGGACGCACGCCCGCGGGCAGCCGCAGCTCAAAGGCACATCCTTGCAAGCGCTAGCACAGGTGCTGCTGAAGCTATACCCACAGGGAGCCGAAGCCCATCTGCTGATGGGGACGGCCCTAGCCGAACAGGGGCGGTTGGCCGAGGCCCGGGTGCATTTAGAGAAGGCCATGGCAGTGGACCGCCGCAACTTGCAGCTACTCTTTTTGTACGCGCGGCTCTTGCTGGATATGGGAGAGGATGTGGAGCAAGTACAAGCGGTCGTGGAAGAGTTAAGTCGGTACTTTCCGCGCTCGCGGGAGAAAGTAGAGCAGTACTTTGCGGAGGCTTCAAAGGGGAAGATGCGGTTTGGCGGAGGCGGTCTGTACCGTTGAAAGCCTACTTAACTGATGGTACGTGTTGCGCCGCGTTTGTCCTGCCTAGGGTAAGCAGGCCTGCAGAGCCGCCGGTTTGCAGCCGGTGTGGTGTGCTGGATTCCCGCGTGTGCGAGATCGGCGGCTGGCGGCCGGGCGATGTCCTTTCCGCGCAAGAACGTCACCCCGGGCCTCAACCCGGGGCGGGAATCCATTGCGGGCCAGAGGCCCGCGCACCCCAGAGGGTGGGGCCTTCAGTACTTTTAGATACTTGGCGCAGACGGTCCTCGTAGATGTGGATCTGATCGGAGTACTGAGCTTTGAGCTTGACCAGCAACGCATCGAAGCGCTCTTGGGTCAGGTCTTGGAGCAAATGAGCGCGCACTCGGCCCCAGACCTCGTCTAAGCTCTGTTGGTGACCGGGCACCTTGTTGAGCACCTTGAAAACCGTAAAGCCCTGCGCGGTCTTGACCGGGCCGACGATCTGGCCGACCTCGGCGTCTTTGGCCTCCCAACCTAAATTGCCGTACTTGTCCGGGCGCAAAAGCTGAATGCGCCCTTCGGCGCGGCGGATGCGGGTGCTGCGCCGCGAATAGCGGCGGGCCAGATCGCCGAGGTCGCCACCGCGTTCAATGGCGGCCAATAGCGAGTCCGCTTGGGTGCGGGTATCGACGAGGATTTCGAGAATCGAGATCCGCTCCTCGCGCACGTAGAGGTCTTTGTTGGCCGCGTAGTACGCGCCAATTTCCTCCTTGGACGGATTGAGCGTTTCGAGCACTTTGACTTGGCGGATGCGCTCCACTAGCGCACGGCGGCGGGTGGTTTCAAGGCCTTGGGCGACGCGCTCGGCCTGGTGGATGCCTATTGCGCGAGCGTGGCGCGGCAAAAGGACCTTGAGCGCATAGAGGCGGCGGGCGAAGCGGCGCAAGTCGTCCAATTCGCGGATTTCGGCTTGATTGCGCTCGCTGGTCATGGCCGCCATGAAGTTGTTTAGCGTCCACGGCTCGCCATCAAGTTCGAGCAGCACGAGCTCGGTCTCCCCCTTCTTGAAGGTGGGCATTTGTTCACCGGCTTCGCTGAGCCGCGCCAACAGCAACGCAAAGGTCTCGCGCCGTTCCGCAATGTCGGCGCGGTTGGCTAGCCCCTCGAGGAATTCAAAGGTGGCGATGGTGTGCTTCTGCTCTTGCATGGCCTCAACGACGGCCGGGGCCATCTCCGCGAAAGGCACTTCGCGCTCGTCGGTGACGACGAAGACCGAAAAGCCATCTGGCTCCTGCACAGGACCGATGATCTGGCCCGGTTTGGCGCCGAATATCTGGCGGCGCAGGACGTAATTTTTGAAATCGAGGCGGCTCTTCCAGCCGAGGTCGCCGCCTTGCTGAGCAGTGTTGCCATCGTCGGAGAGTTCGCTCGCCACTGCGGCAAAGCTGTCGGGGCCGCGCAGCCGGGCGAGTACGTGGTCGATGGCGGCCGGCCCGCTGGCGAGGATGCGGCTCAGGCGGCGCTGCTGGCCGATGCGGTACTGCTCGAAGTACTTGTGGGCCTCGTCGCCGCTTATGTCGTCGGCGACGGCAACCACGCCGCGCCGGTACATTTCGTCGAGGATGAGCTCTTGTTCTCGCTGGGCGACTTTGCTGGTGACTTGAAAGTCGTTTTCTAAGCCCTCTTGGCGGGCGGCTAGCAGCAACACTTCAATGTCGATAAGTCGTTCAAGTGCTTGGCGTTGGAGGTCGCTCCGAGCATGCTTGGGAAAGAGCCGCGAGGCGGCGCGCTCGACGCGGTCCCGCGTGATATGGACGTCGCCGACGCGGGCGACTACGTCTGGGCTGGGCGGGGGCTCGGAAAAGGTGCAGGAGAGGAGGAGTGAAGCGGTGAACAAAAAAAGAAAAAGATGCAGCAAAAAGGCCTCCTAAGCTAGGATGTCGTATGTATCCTACAAATATATTAGGGCGTTAGTGCGGTGTAAATTTGCGAAGTGCTAATTTATGTTATTGATGTTACGCAGTCGCTGGTTATCGTCGGCCCATGCTGGCCCCCGGTGTCCTTCCCGCGCAAGAACGTCACCCCGTGCCCCGACCCGGGGCGGGAATCCAGGACACTATGCGGGCGAGACGCCCGCGCACCCAGCGAAAGCGGGAATCCAGTCCGGCGAGCCGACCGGTTGTCTGGGCACCGGATGCGGACTTTCCGGCCCGACCCGGGGCGCGGAGCCATCGGCTCCTTAGGCGTTGTCCCGCTCAGCCCACCGCGGTCGGCAGTGGGCCCACCGTAGGGACAGACCGATGTGTCTGTCCCCAAAAGGATCCGCTACGTAACGGCAGTTATGTTATTGGGAGCAGGAAGCAATTCGGCATCAAGCAAAATGATTGTACACAGGTTTTCAACGTACATCGTCGCCTTAGTATGCGGCTGCACGGCGAGCGATCCGCCGCCCGCGCCCATCGTGCGCTTTGTCGATGCGACCGCACAAGCCGGGATCGATTTTGTCCATACTAGCGGCCGCTCCGGCCGCAAATACGGAGTAGAGACGATTGGTTCGGGCGCGGTGTTTTTCGACTACAACCGCGACGGGTGGATGGATTTGTACGCGGTGAACGGGGCGGATTTGCCCGGCTACACCTCGGCGGTGCCGCCGCAAAACGCGCTGTATCGCAACGACGGTGGTCATTTTGCCGAGGTCGGTGCCAGCCTCGGGGTGGCGGACGCCGGCTACGGCATGGGAGCGTCGGCCGGGGACTACGACAACGACGGCGACTCCGACCTCTTTGTCGCCAACTTTGGCCGCAACCGGCTCTACCGCAACGAAGGGGCGGTGCTGGCTTGGGGCTTTGCGGATGTGACGGCGGCGGTTGGGATCGGGGCGGACGAGCGGTGGTCCACCGGCGCGTCGTTTGCCGATTACGACCTCGACGGCGACTTAGACCTCTACGTGGCGAATTACTTGCACTACGAGTTTGAGCGCGGCGAGTTAAGTGCCGGCGGAACGCTGCGCCGGCCGCGGCGGCACTTGGCTCCCACCGAATACCCCGGGCAGCGCAACGCGCTCTGGCGCAACGATGGTGGCCGCTTCGTGGATGTGACAGTAGAGGCCGGGCTGCTCACGGACGAAGGCCGCGAACTGGGCGCGGTGTTTTTCGACTACGACCGCGACGGCGACGCCGATTTGTTCCAGGGCAACGACGCCACGCCGAATTTTCTCTGGCGCAACGACGGCGGTCACTTTGCCGAAGTGGGGCTGGTGGCGGGCGTGGCGTACAACGCCGGCGGCAAGCCCGAAGGGACGATGGGCGTGGATGTGGCCGACCGCGACGGCGATGGCCGCCTCGACTTGGCGATGACCAATTTCCAGTGGGAGAGCAACACCCTGTACCACAATGGCGGCGGCGGAATGTTTGCCGACGAATCGCTGGCCGCGGGGCTGGCGGCCAACAGCTTGGCCAAGCTGGCCTTTGGCATCAACTTCCTCGACGCCGACAACGACGGCGACCCGGATCTCTACGTGGCTAATGGCCACATCGACGAAGACATTGAGCGGTTTGATCCGCAGGCTGCATACGGCCAGAGCGATCAGTTGTACCTCAACGATGGCCAAGGCCGCTTTACCGATGTGAGTATGGCTGCTGGCGTGGCCGCACCGACGCAGGATTTGGTTGGGCGCGGCTCGGCCGTGGCCGATTACGACAACGACGGCGACCTCGATGTTTTTTTGCTCAATACCGGGCAACGCGCCCTGCTGTGGCGCAACGACACCCGCGCGGGCCACTACTTGGCACTCATGCTAGAGGGGCGGACCAGCAACCGCGATGGCTACGGCGCCCGCGTGGTGGTGCGCGTGGACGGCCGGACGCTGGTGGCGGAAAAGCGCAGTGCGGCGAGCTATTTGTCGCAAAACGACGCGCGGCTGTTCTTTGGGTTGGGGGCGAGCGAGGAGGCCGCGCAGGTGGAGATCGCGTGGCCGTCGGGCATTCGCCAAGTTTTGACGGCCGTGCGCGCCGGGCAGGTGCTGCGGGTGGTCGAGCCGGATGCGAGTGCGCCACCAGCGGTGGCGCACGCTGCCAGCGCACCGGCTGCACCGCCAGGCCGCGATGTTGAGGAGCTGGAGCAATTCTGGCAGCAAGCCCCCTTAGTCCTGCCCCCAAAAATGCGCGCCCCGCTGCCGCCCACCGCCCCGTTGTCCGAGTTGCGCGCTGCGGCTCGCACCGCGCCGGAGGTCGTTGATGTTCACATGGAGCTGGCTGCTGCGCTGGTGCGCCAG
>RKRN01000104.1 GCA_007571365.1 Candidatus Latescibacterota bacterium | reverse complement strand
TTATGTATTGCCCTAGTGGATGTAACGCCCCGTTTTGAGCACAGAGCTAACGTTAAAAATCTGCGCTCGTGAAAACGAGTGAGACAGACCTGCCCCGTGTTGTGGTACAGGGCGAACTTGTTGTGCGGGAATGAGTTACTATCTAGTGGGGGGGGGGGTACAGTAGCTAGCCGCTAGCGAAAAATTCGATGCGGCGTTTCTTGTATTTGTAGAAGAATGAGACATGGTATATATCCTTTCTTCCGTCGAAGAATTACGTCAGTATAAGCTAAATGTAACCTTTATGTCAAATTTATTTTACTAACTGACGTTACGCCGCGTTTGTCGTGCCTAGGTAGCAGGCATTCAGAGCCGCCGGTTTGCAGCCGGTGCGGGTAGGTTGGTCAGCTCGCAGCGGCAAAGTCGCGGGCATTTTGAAAAAGCTTCAGCCACGGCCCCGCTTCGCCCGACCACTCCACCGGCCGCCAAGATAGCTGGACATTGCGGAAGACGCGCTCCGGGTGCGGCATCATAATGGTAGCGCGGCCGTCGGCACTGGTGAAGGCAGTCAGCCCGGCGGGCGAGCCGTTCGGATTGGCCGGATAGCGTTCGGCCGGGGCACCATAGTTATCCACGTAGCGCAGGCATAGTTGGCCTTGGGCGCGGGCCGTTGCCGCGTCTTCGGCACTTTTGAAATGGACGCGGCCCTCGCCGTGCGCCACCGCAATGGGCAAACGCGACCCCGCCATGCTGTGCAAGAGCACCGAGCGACTCTCCAGCACTTCTACGGTAGCAAACCGCGCTTCAAACTGCTCAGAGCGGTTGCGACCAAATTGCGGCCAGTTGGCCGCACCCGGGATCAACTCCTGGAGGTGCGACAGCATCTGGCAGCCATTGCACACCCCCAAGGAAAAGGTATCCGGCCGCTCGAAGAAGGCAGCGAATTGCTCGCGCAGGCGGTCGTGAAAGAGAATGGACCGCGCCCAACCAGCCCCAGCCCCGAGCACGTCGCCGTAGCTAAAGCCGCCGCAGGCCGCCAGCCCGTGAAACGAACGCAACGCAACGCGGCCAGCCAACAGGTCGGTCATAGTCACGTCAACCGCCTCGCAAGCGGCCGCGTCAAAAGCCGCCGCCATTTCCACTTGGCCGTTGACGCCCTGCTCGCGCAGTATCGCCACGCGGGGTTTTGCTTTCCCGCCTATAGTCGGAGCGACTTCGTGCGCCAAGCGAAAATTCAGGCCCGGATCCCCACTGTCAGCAAGGGCTGCGTACTCTTGGCGGGCGCAGT
Organism: Candidatus Latescibacterota bacterium; assembly: GCA_007571365.1. Lineage (GTDB taxonomy): Bacteria > Latescibacterota > UBA2968 > UBA8231 > UBA8231. The sequence continues at coordinate 11,089 of RKRN01000104.1, read as the reverse complement.
CCGGGTCGTCGCGGTGGGCCTGCATCCGATACGTCAGCTCGGCCCAAGCCGCGTGGAGGTCGAGCAGTGGAGCGGCATAGACGAGATCGCCATCGCGGCAGACGCGCAGATGCAAGCCGTCCACCGGCTGGCCCACGCTGTGCACCAAGTCGGCGAGGCCCTGCTCGGCAAAGACCTGGCGCACGGCTTCTTCATCCTCGGCGCGATATTGGATCACAACCCCCGCTTCCTCGCAAAACAGCGCGGCGAGCGGATCGCGGCCCAGCGCGGCTATTTCCAACTCTACTCCGCAGCGGCCCGCAAATGCCATCTCGGCCACGGCCGCGAACAAGCCGCCGTCGGAACGGTCGTGGTACGCCAGTACGCGATCTTGGGCGAGCAAAGTCTGCACGGCCTCGTACAAGCCGCGCACAGCACCGGCCTCTACGTCTGGAGCCTCGTTGCCGATTTGGTTGTACACTTGAGCGAGACAGGAGCCGCCGAGGCGGTTTTGCCCTCGCCCCAAATCTACGAGCAGTAACCGGGTGTCTCCGCCTCGTTTGAGATCGGGCGTGGCGTGGCGGCGCACATCTTCTACTGGCGCGAAGGCCGAGACGACCAAGCTCAACGGCGCGACCACTTTGTGCGCTGTGCCTTCGGCGTCTTCCCACACCGCCCGCATGGATAGCGAATCCTTACCCACCGGGATCGACACCCCCAAGGCCGGGCAAAACTCCAACCCCACGGCGCGCACGGTGTCGTACAGAGCCGCGTCTTCGCCCGCTTCGCCGCAGGCGCACATCCAATTGCCCGACAGCTTGATGCGGTGGATCGGGCCAATGAGCACTGCGGCCATGTTGGTGATGGCCTCGGCTATGGCCATGCGCCCGGACGCCGCAGCATCCACCAAGGCCAGCGGCGTGCGCTCGCCCATGGCCATGGCCGACCCGGTGTACCCCCGAAAGGAATGGCAAGTCAAAGCCAAATCCGCGACCGGCACCTGATAGGGGCCGACCATCTGATCGCGCGCCACCAAGCCAGTAACCGTGCGGTCGGCAATAGTGATGAGGAATGTCTTGGCGGCCACGGCCGGGAAGCGGAGCACGCGCTCAACAGCCTCGGCTACTGTAGGTTCCCCCAAGGCGAGAGGCGGCCGCACCGGCTGGCGGCGCATCGCCCGGCGCAGCATCTTGGGCGGCTTGCCCAAAATGACCGCTAGGTCGAGGCCGTCAATGGGCTTGTCGCCGAGCAGCGCGTCGTCAAGGGCAAGCGTACCATCGCCCGTGACCTCGCCGATGACCGCAAACAGACAGCGCTCGCGCGCGGCCAACTCGGCAAAGCGCGCCAAATCAGCGCGCGCCACCACCAGCACGTAGCGTTCTTGCGCCTCGTTGCTCCAAATCTGCATCGGACTCATGCCCGGGTCGTCGTTGTGAATGGCGCGCAAGTCAAAGCGCGCCCCCACGTCTGCCACCAACTCTGGGCAAGCGTTTGACAGCCCTCCGGCCCCCACGTCGTGGATACTAAGGATGGGATTTTCTGCCCCAAGCGCGATGCAGCGGCTAATGAGCTCTTGGCAGCGGCGCTGCATTTCGGGATTGTCGCGCTGCACCGAGGCAAAGTCGAGGTCCTCGCTGTTGGCCCCGGTGTCCATGCTAGAAGCTGCGCCCCCGCCGAGGCCGATGAGCATGGCCGGCCCCCCGAGCTGAACGACGCAATCGCCCGCCGCCGGCGTTTTCTTTTTTACGTGCATCGCGTCAATGAGGCCAACGCCGCCGGCGACCATAATCGGCTTGTGATAGCCGCGCCACACCCCGGTGCTGTCGTCTTCCAAGGTGCGGAACATCCCCAAGATGTTGGGCCGACCAAATTCATTGCCAAAGGCCGCGCCACCGATCGGCCCTTCGGTCATAATGGCGAGTGGAGTAGCCAAGCGGCCTGGGCCGGCCGCGCACTCTTTTTCCCACGGCTGGGCAAACTCGGGCAAGCGCAGATGCGAGGTGAAAAAGGCGCACAGACCCGCCTGCGACCAGCCCCCCGTGCCAGCCGCTCCCTCGTCGCGGATTTCTCCCCCAACTCCCGTAGAAGCTCCGGGGTAGGGTGCGATGGCCGTGGGGTGGTTGTGGGTCTCTACTTTGATCAAAACGTGGGTCTGACGCTGGCGGTAGCCATAGCGAAAGCCCTCGTCTAGCTGCGGGCCAAAGACCGGCACCGCAAAGCCTTCAATCACACCGGCATTATCGGAATACGCCTTAACGGTACCTTGCGGATGGGCCGCGTGCGTGTGGCGAATCATGGCAAAGAGCGAGTGCGCCGCGCGCTGGCCGTCGATGATCCAATCGGCGTTGAAAATTTTGTGGCGGCAGTGCTCGGAGTTGACCACCGCAAACATCATCAGCTCCACGTCGGTCGGGTCGCGGCCGGCAAAGGCGTGCAGCGCGTAGTCCATTTCCTCGTCCGAGAGAGCCAAGCCCATCTCGCGATTGGCAGCCACGAGCGCACACCGCCCCTCAGCCCGCACCGGAATGTGGGCTAGTGGGGTGGGAGCCACGCGGCGAAAGAGGGTATCCAACGAGTCGAGCGGAGCCTCAATCATGCGGTCGTAGAGTAGCGGCAAAACGACTCGACTGAGCGCGCTGAAGTCCGCGCTGGGCACGGTATCGGCGGCAAAGGCATAGAGCGTGCCGCGCTCGACGCGCTGGACGAATTCAAGACCGCAGTTTTTGAGGATGTCTGTGGCCTTGCTCGACCACGGAGACGTCGTGCCCGGCCGCGGGCCAATGGCCACCTCGTTGTGGGCCCAGGCCGGCAGGGCCGCATCCACGCCGAGAATGCACATAAGCCGCGTCATCTCATCGTCCGCTAGGGGGCGCGTACATTGCACGACATAGAAGTACGCGGCGGTCAAATCCGCAACTTCAGGCGCACAACGCCGACAGCGCGCTAGCAACGACCGACGGCGCCGGGACGACAGGGCCGGGGGGCCGACAAAGGAGAGTAGCATGTTAGTGGTGAGTGTTAGTGGGCCGTGGCAGTTCCCGGGGCGCCGGCGGCTCGCCCGCCGTACTGTTTTCTAACATCTGCTTTAGACCCCATTCACACGCTGCCGTCCCCGCCCCCAGTGGATTCCCGCTTTCGCGAGAATGATCCCTAACAAGATCAGCGGAGCTTGGACCTTCACATGGATCCCGCGTACGCGAGAATGACGCACTGGGGTTAGCTTAGGCAAAATGTAGGTACTGTCGCGAAAACCCTCAAGGATTGTCGCGGTGCGCCGAGCTTATTTTTGCACCTATGTACATAATGTCTATTTTCAAAATCTAGTCCATGGAACTGGAGGTTCCTATGTCATTTGCCACGCATAGTGAAAACGCCGAGTACATTGAAAGTCTTTACGAGCAGTACCAGCGCGATCCCAGCGCGATCCCAGCCGAGTGGCAGCACTTCTTCCGCGGCTTTGAATTTGGCTTCGCACGCTCTGCGACCGCCAGCGCACCAGACCCAGGAGACTCGCAGCAGTCCATAGAAGCCACCGAGGGCCTTTTGGTCCTCCAAGGCGTCCAAGCCCTGGTACAGGCCTATCGGCAAATGGGCCACTTCGTCGCCCGGCTCGACCCGCTGGGGGCCGACCGCCGGAGCCTGCCGTTGTTGGATCTGGCGGAATTTGGCCTCGCCGAAGAAGACCTCGACAAGACGGTGGGCAACGGCGGCTTCCTCGGGCGCACGGACGGGACGCTAAGGGGGCTGCTGAGCAAGCTGAAAACCACGTATTGCCGCTCGATCGGCGTCGAATACATGGACATCCCCGACAAGGAGCAGCGCGACTGGCTGCAAGAGCGGATCGAGCCTTGCCTCAACAATCCCAATTTGTCCGAAGAAGCCACGCGGCGGGTGCTGACGCGCCTGATCACGGCCGAGGAGTTTGAGCAGTTTTTGCACACGCGCTACGTCGGGCAAAAGCGCTTCTCGCTCGAGGGGGCCGAGTCCATGGTGCCGCTCTTGGACGAACTAGTCAGCACCGGCTCCAAGCTCGGCGTCGAAGAGATGGTCATCGGCATGGCCCATCGCGGGCGGCTCAATGTGCTGGCGCACCTTTTGCACAAGCCCTACGAGGAAATCCTCGCCGAGTTCGAAGGGGCCGACCGCACCAACCGCGACGACGACGAGGGCGACGTCAAATACCACAAGGGCTATTCCCACGACCACGTCACCGCGGCGGGACGCAAAGTCCATCTCTCGCTCAGCTTCAACCCCAGCCACCTAGAGCTAGTCGACCCGGTCATTGAGGGGATCGTCTATGCCAAGCAGGCCTACTTGCACGACGACGAAGGAGAGCGGGTAGTCCCGGTGCTCATCCACGGCGAGGCCGCCTTTACCGGCCAAGGCATCGTCTCCGAGACCCTCAATCTCTCCGAACTGCCCGGCTACCGCACCGGCGGCTCTGTCCATATTATCATCAACAACCAACTCGGCTATACCGCCCTAGCCGACGAGACGCGCTTTACCCCCTACCCGACTGACATAGCCAAAGAGATTCAGGCTCCGGTCTTTCACGTCAACGCCGACGACCCCGAATCCGTAGTACAAACGGCGCGCATGGCGATGGAGTTCAGGCACCGCTTCAAGGTGGATGTTTTTATCGATTTGTGGTGTTATCGCCGCCACGGCCACAACGAAGCCGACGACCCCACCCTCACTCAGCCGCTGATGTACAAGCAGATCGCCGAGCATCCGACGATTCTCCATCTCTATTCCTTCCAACTGATTGCCCAAAACAAAATTTCCCAAGAAGAGGCCGACGATATCCGCGCACGGGTCCGCACCCGACTCGAAGAAGCCCAACAAATCGCCCGCCGCCTACAAATCCAGCCTCACATTTCGTCTTTCGGCGGCGTCTGGCAGGGCCTAACTTGGGCCCCCGACGACTGGAGCGCACACACGGCCGTCGATGCCAAGATCCTCAAGCGGATCGTCGAGCGGGCGACCCAAGTCCCCAAAGGATTCTCGCCCCATCGCACAATCCAGCGGATGATCCAAGCGCGCCGCGCCATGGCTGCTGGTCAGCTACCCATTGACTGGGGCTGTAGCGAAGTGATGGCCTTCGGCTCATTGCTGCGGGAAGGCGTGCCGGTGCGCCTAACCGGCCAAGATACCCAGCGCGGCACCTTTGCCCACCGCCACGCCGTCTGGCACGACACCGAAACGGGCGCGGAGCACATCCCCTTGCAGTGCTTGGAACGCGATCAAGCCGACTTTGTCGTACTCAACACCATGCTGTCGGAGCTAGCAGTGCTCGGCTTTGAGTACGGGATCTGCTCAGCGGACCCCAGGCGCTTGGTCTTGTGGGAGGCCCAGTTCGGCGACTTCGTCAACGGCGCACAGATGATCATCGACCAGTTTCTCTCTAGCGGCGAAGCCAAATGGCAGCGGATGAGCGGCTTGGTGCTGCTGTTGCCGCACGGGTACGAGGGCATGGGGCCAGAGCATTCGAGCGCCCGGCTAGAACGCTTCTTGCAACTGTGCGCCAAAAACAACATGCAGGTGGCCTACCCCACCACCCCCGCGCAATTGTTCCACATTTTGCGGCGGCAAATCCACCGCAACTTCCGCAAGCCGCTAATACTAATGACGCCCAAGAGCCTCCTGCGGCACAAGCAATGCGTCTCAGAACTAGCCGAGTTTTCCAACGGGACGTTCCAGCGAGTCATCGACGACGCAACCGTCGCCGATCCAGCCACCGTCAGCCGGGTGGTGCTGTGTACCGGCAAAGTGTACTACGACTTGGTCGCTGCCCGCGGCGAGCAAAATGGCAGCGACGAGGTGGCACTGCTGCGCGTCGAGGAACTCTATCCGTTTCCGACCGCCGAACTCCAAGCGGCGTTCGATCGCTATCCCGCGGCCAAGCAGTTCTACTGGGTGCAAGAAGAATCGCAAAACATGGGTGCTTGGAGCTTCGTCCAGCCTCTCTTGGACGAGCTGCTGCCGCCGCACTGCGAGTTGAACTACGTGGGCCGCGACGAAGCGGCTAGCCCGGCCACCGGCTCCGGGCACCTGCACGAAACCGAGCAACGGGAAATCGTCGAGCAAGCACTAGGCCGCAGCCGCGAAGTGGTGCTGCATCAGCGGCGGCAATCTGGTTAGGAGTACGTATGTCAGTACAAGTCGAAATACCAAGCATGGGCGAATCGGTCAGCGAGGTAATTCTCCTCGAATGGCTCAAGGGCGATGGCGAGCGCGTCGAACGGGACGAGCCGATCTGCGTGTTGGAGACCGACAAGGCCAACGTCGAATTGCCGGCCCCAGCCAGCGGCGCACTCAAACACCGCCAGCCCCCCGATACCACGCTGGCCATAGGGGCGGTAGTCGCGGAAATAGACGAAACAGCCGAATCCGCCGCGCCCGCGCCGACGTCCAAACCCGAACCCACCACACCCAAATCCGAACCCGTCCTAAGTCCCGCCGTGCGTCGCTTAGTCGCAGAGCACGCGCTAGACCCAGCCGCGATTGAGGGCACGGGCAAGGACGGGCGGCTGACGAAAAAGGACGTTCTCGCCCATTTAGAAACGCCAACCGCACCCGAACCGCCGCCACCTGCGTCCGAATCGCCGCCCGCGCCTGAATCCGCACCGCCCGCACCCGCGCCGCCCGCATCTGCACCCACCGGCTCCAATCTCTCCCGCCGCGAGCCGATGAGCCGGCTGCGCCAGCGCATTGCCGAGCACCTAGTCGCTGCCCAGCACAACGCGGCCATGCTGACGACCTTCAACGAAATCGACATGAGCGGAGTTATGCAGCTTCGGGCCAAGTACAAGGAGCGCTTTACCCAAGTCCACGGCGCGTCGCTGGGGCTGATGTCTTTTTTCTCGCGAGCCGCTGTCCTCGCGCTCGGCGAGTTTCCGGCGATCAACGCGCAAATCGACGGCACCCACATTGTGTATCACGACTTCGTCAACTTGGGAATCGCGGTGAGCACCCAGCGCGGTCTAGTCGTGCCCGTCTTGCACCGCGCCGAGCAGATGTCCATCGCCCAACTCGAAAGCCACATCAAGCGGCTCGCGTTGTGTGCCCGCGACAACAAGCTGGCCATGGACGAGCTCAGCGGCGGCACTTTTACCATTACCAATGGCGGGGTCTTCGGTTCGTTGCTTTCCACGCCGATTCTAAACGCGCCGCAAAGTGGAATTTTGGGCATGCACGCGATCCAAGAGCGGCCTGTGGCGATAGGGGGCCAAGTGGTGATTAGGCCGATGATGTACGTAGCCCTGTCCTACGACCATCGGCTCGTCGATGGCCAGCAGTCGGTTTCGTTTTTAGTGCGAATAAAGGAGTTGGTGGAGGATCCAGCGCGGTTGCTGCTAGAGGTATAGTAGTAAATGATCTACCAAGATTTCACAATATGACCATTCCGATTTATACTATCGGCTACGGAAGCCGTTCTATCGAACAGTTTGTCGAGATATTGCAGCAGTATAAAATTGCATACCTCGTCGATGTCCGTTCGGTACCTTATTCGCGCTACAAGTCGGAGTTTTCCAAAGTAGACCTAGCGAGCGAACTACAGCGATACGGCATCCGCTATCTGTTCATGGGTGATACGCTCGGCGGTCGTCCCGACGATAAAAATTGTTACGACGAGGCCGGGAGTGTGGATTACGCAAAGGTGAAAAAGACGCAGTTTTACGCTGAGGGAATTCGCCGTATCCAAACTGCTTTTAACAAGCAACAGTACATTGCCCTCATGTGCAGCGAGGGAAAACCGGAGGAGTGCCATAGGAGTAAACTGATTGGTGTAACCTTGAAGGATGAAGATATACCAGTGAAGCACATTGACGCAGATGGTACGCCGCAGTCCCAAGATGAAATCATCAATCGGCTGACCAGAGGTCAACTCTCTCTGTTTGATAACCCTGACAACCCTGGTAAACCCATGTTCCGCTCGCGCAAGCGGTACTCGCGAGGCGAAAATGAAACCTAAAATTATTACCATAGGCGTATACGGCTTTGATGAAGCTGGATTCTTTCGAGCACTACAGGATGCAAAGGTAGACACCTTCTGTGACATCCGGGACCGACGGGGAGTACGCGGCTCAACATACGCTTTTGTCAATAGCCAGCGTTTGCAAGCACGGCTCGCCGATTTGGATATCTATTACTTGCATCGAAAAGACTTGGCACCGTCCAAAGCGGTACGAGCCAAGCAAGCTGAGATGGATAAAGTGACGAAAACTGCCAAACGTCAACGCATGGAATTAGGGCAGACATTTATTGAAGGATATATACTTGAATGTTTGACACACTTCCAGCCAAAAAGTCTCCTTGACGATCTGAAACCGGATGCACAGGTTGTGGCACTCTTCTGTGTTGAACAGGAACCTGCGGCTTGTCATCGGTCACTGGTCGCAGACAAACTGGCGAAGGAATTGAGTTGCGAAGTGGAGCATATCTTGCCATGAAAGTGCTTATTGTTGCCAAGACTCGCATGGGAAAGGATGCCTGTATCGGCGGAATTACGCAGGACGGGAAGAGCGTTCGGTTAATTTCAGCTAATAACGATGGCCACGATGGTGCAGGCCGGGAATATGAGGTCGGGGACCTGTGGGAAATTGAATCGACCCCTTCACAGGACATCACTCCACCACACATTGAAGACATTATCGTTTATAAAAAGCGGCGACTTCCTCTCCTCAGAGATCCTATTGCCATCATCGAAAAATATATGCCTCCCAAGGTCGGTGGACCAGCGGAACTTTACGAAGGCCTAACGCAGTCCACATCGAACGGTTCGTTGTATGTCGCCGAGAGCGGCGGTCTCCCATCCTACAGTACCACCTTCTGGTGTGCTGATCAACCGTTAGTACTTGATATGACTAGTAAGCGTATCCGCTACCGCTATTCGACCGAAGATGGAGGACGTACCCTCACATTTGTCGGTTTTCAAGAACCACTGCAAACTATTCCAGCAGGCACGTTGTTGCGCGTTTCGCTAGCGCACCTGTGGCGACCTGATGATGGGGCTACCATTGAGTACCGGTGCTATGTCCAACTTTCGGGCTGGTTCCTTGAAGAGGAAACCAACCAAGCGTTTGAGCAGTTTAGCGGTCAAGCGATCCCTCCATCCGAAATCGATACTTCGCCGCTAGACAATAGTCCACAGTCGGATGATTCTGCTTCGCCTTTACATCTGCTTCAAACCGTTTTCGGCTACGACGAATTTCGATCATTACAGGCAGAAACTATCGAAAATATCTTAAATCGACGTGACACCTTAATTATCATGCCGACCGGCGGTGGAAAGTCATTGTGCTATCAACTTCCAGCATTGCTTTTCGACGGATTAACCGTTGTTGTGTCGCCACTCATTTCGCTCATGCAGGACCAAGTGACGCAGTTACAACACTTGGGCGTATCTGCCGTTTTTCTTAATAGTACCCTTACCCACGACGCTTACCTCTCAACTATCCGTCAGATCAAATGTGGAGCGGTCAAGTTACTCTATATCGCTCCAGAAACATTGCTGCGTCCCGAAACATTACTGATGCTTGGTGAGTGTCAGATGGACTGCCTTGCAATTGATGAAGCGCACTGCATCTCCCAATGGGGACACGACTTTCGGCCAGAATATCGCCAACTGGCCCAGATACGCGAACGATTCCCTAGCACTGTGTGTGTTGCGCTCACCGCGACAGCAACGCCCCGTGTTCAAAACGACATCAGTCAGGTATTAGGTTTTCGCAACGAGGATAAGTTCGTCTCCAGCTTTGATCGAAAAAATCTTGTCATCGCTGTCGAATCGAAGCTCAACTTATATCAGCAAATATTTGATTTTCTTGCTAATCGCCGCGACCAATCTGGTATTATCTACTGTGCTACGCAACGCCAAGTAGATAAACTCCATAAGGAATTGGTTGAAAACGATTTATCCGCACTGCCCTATCACGCAGGACTAGATACCGAAATCCGTAAACAGAATCAGATTGCTTTTATACGAGACGATGTGCGAATTATGGTAGCGACGATCGCGTTCGGTATGGGCATTGACAAACCTGACGTGCGTTTTGTGGTACATGTGGACCTGCCTAAGAATATTGAATGTTACTATCAAGAGATCGGTCGTGCCGGACGAGATGGACTTCGTGCAGATTGCCTGCTTCTGTTCAGCTACGGCGATGTCGATACAATTCAGTACTTCATCCAGCAGGGAGCCGCCTCTGAACGGGATGACAGGAGAGAACGTTTAACCACATTTGTGGCTTGGGCTACTTCGGTAGATTGTCGTCGTATCGGACTACTGGGCTATTTTGGAGAAAAATACGCGGCAGATAACTGTCAGATGTGCGACAATTGCTTGATAGAAGCGACCGAAAAGGTTGATCTAACTATTCCAGCACAGAAATTTCTCTCTTGTGTGGCACGAACAGGTGAGATTTTCGGAATAAGTCATATCATCAAGGTGTTGCGCGGTTCACGAGCAAAGAAGGTATTGCAATTCTCACATGACAAACTTTCAACCTACTCCATCGGTCGAGAGTATTCTGGGAAGCAGTGGAATTTACTAGTACAACAGTTTATTCAGCAACAACTCCTCACTAAAAATATAGAACATGGCAGCATTCAATTAACAGATAAAGGAAGGGCTGTTCTCAAAGGAGAGCAGATATGGGGGATTCCGATAGAAACACAAGTATACCGGCACACGCATCCCGATGAAACCGGTGAATACGACTCCATTCTCTTTGAGCAACTACGTGCCAAACGCAAGGAATTAGCAGACGCCGAAGGTGTTCCGCCGTACATGGTTTTCTCCGACCGTGCTTTAGAAGAGATGGCGACCTATTTCCCGCAATCAAAAGAATCATTTGAAACAATGCACGGTATCGGGCAAATAAAAGTTGAAAATTACGCCTATCCCTTTCTGTCAGTCATCTGTACTTACTGCCAACAGCAGGAACTCACAGAGCGACCGAAGTTGACTTCTCGTGTAAGTAGATCGACTGCCGGTCTCAAATCTCGTAGTCGGCAAGTTGGCGAACGGTTCCAAGCCGGGGAATCAATAGCCGAACTGATGCAAGCCTTTGAGGTAAAGCGTCAGACGATTATCTTGCATCTGAAT
>RKRN01000255.1 GCA_007571365.1 Candidatus Latescibacterota bacterium | reverse complement strand
TGCGCGGGATCTACTACCGCCAACAGAGGTTTCGCCGCGAGCGCGGCTACTATGCGTCTAGCTTGGACTCGCTTGGCATGGAAGCGCAGGTCTTGCAGCACTTCCGCTGGCCGCCGGTCATTCAAGTGACCGACCACCAGTTTGAGGCGCAGCTGGAGGAAGCCGTTGATTTGGACGCCGATGGCCAGATCAACCGCTGGTTCGTCCGCGCAGACTCGCGCACTTGGCGCGATTAGGGCGGCGATGGGTCTCTTTGATTCGGTTTATCCGCTGCCAGCGGCCTATTGTTGCCGCGCCGCCGAAATCGCCCTATAATGCCTTGCCCATATCCACCAACCATGTTGCCAAGGAGGCCCTTGTGAAGAACGGAAAATTGACGCTCCTGCTCGCTTGTTGTCTTTGGGCTCCAGCCGCGCCGCTGTGGGCGCACTGCGAGATTCCCTGCGGTATTTATGGAGACGAAGCGCGTTTTGCCGCGATTGCGGAAGATCTGACGACCATTGAGAAGGCCATGACCCAGATCGCGGCACTGGCCGGACAAAGCGATGCCCAAAGTGTACATCAGCTAGCGCGGTGGGTGGCAAACAAGGAAGAGCACGCCAACAGAATTCAACACGTCGTCACCCAGTACTTTATGACGCAGCGGCTCAAGGAGGTAGAAGAAGGAGACGAGGGCCGGGCCGCATATACCGAGAAGTTGGTGCTTTTGCACAAGATGCTGCGAGGGGCCATGAAGTGCAAGCAGACGGTGGATGTGGCGGAGGTGGAGAAGATGCGGACCGTATTGCACGAGTTTAAGCACGCTTATCAAAACTGACGCCTTCTCCAGCCGCGCTTTTGAAAGCCCCGTCTCCCTTGGTGGAGATGGGGCTTTTTTAGCGAAGGAGGACCAGCTTGGTGTAGCGCGGGGAACTGTGGCCGATGCGGAGGCGGGCGAAGTACGGGCCAGTGGCAGCCGAATGGCCGTGCCCGTCGCGGCCATCCCATGGCAGCTGATGTACACCGGCGTCCAGCGACGCATCTACTAGCGTCCGCACAAGTTGGCCTTGGATGTTGTAGATCGCCACGTGAACGGCGGCGGCTTGACCGAGGCGGAATCCGAGGTGAGTGGTTGTGTTGAAGGGGTTGGGCCACACTTGGAGTAAAGGGGCCACGGCCTTTGCCGGGATTTTAGCCGCTAATTCGGCCTGCTCGTCTGTGGCGCGTCCGGGCGAAAAAGGGGCTTGGGTCGGCGAGGCGGTGGTGTGCGGCACCAACGCGCCGCCAGCGGGTGGAGCACGGACGATGGACTGGTGGGCCGGCCAAGCCGGGTGGGAAACGCTGGCGATCAATTCACCGGTGCTGTCAATCAAGTAGATGGCTTCGCCGCTGTTGGTCAGTCCGTCGCCGATGCGCCCGTCGTCGGTATAGACGGGCCCGGTGAAGCCGGTCGGTCGGCCGCCGCCGAAAAGGACGAGATACGAGCGCGGGCCAATGACGGCATCGGCGGGAAAGACAAAGTAGGCAAACAGGGATGCAGCGTCGCCCAAGCGCCAGCCGCCTAGTGCAACGGCTGTGGAGTCGGCGTTGTAGAGCTCGATGAATTCATCTTCATACAAGGTGCGCCGACCATCGCGGTTGGCGTCGCCGGCCGGTCCTGGAGGCGGGTCGGCGAGCACTTCGCTGATGAAGAGGGCATAGTTGGGTTTGGGGACGGGCGGCTCTTTGGGTTTTTTCCGTTTAACTGGCTTTGCTAAGGCGCGTCCGGGCGAAAAGGGGGCTTGGGTCGGCGAGGCGGTTATGTGCGGCACCAACGCGCCGCCAGCGGATGGGTTGCGGACAATGGACTGGTGGGCCGGCCACGTGGATGGAAAGGCGACGGCGATTTCGTCGCCATGGTCGTTGATTAGGTGGATGGACTCGCCGCTGTTGGTCAGTCCATCGCCGATGCGCCCGTCGTCGGTATAGACGGGCCCGGTGAAGCCGGTCGGTCGGCCGCCGCCGAAAAGGACGAGATACGAGTTGGGTTCGATTGCAGCGTTGGGCGGAAAGCGGAAGTACGTACTGAGCGGCCCGGCGTCGCCCAAGCGCCAGCCGCCTAAGTCAACGGCTGTTGAACCGGCGTTGTAAAGCTCGATAAACTGGTCTTCATACCGGTCAATGCGCCCGTCGCGATTGGCGTTGCCAGCCAGCCCCTTGGGCAGGTGGGCGAGTACTTCGCTGATGAAGATGGGATAAGTTAAGACCGGCCGGGTTGCTGGGTGGTGCCCGGGCGAAAAGGGGGCTTGGGTCGGCGAGGCGGTTTGGTGCGGCACGAATGGGCCGCCATTGGGAGGCGTGCGGACGATGGACTGGTGGGCCGGCCACGTGGATGGGAAGGCGACGGCGGCCTCATCGCCATATGGGTCGATTAGGTGGATGGATTCGCCGCTTGATGCCAGTCCATCGCCAATGCGTCCGTCGGCCACATAAACGGGAAAGGTGAAGCCGGTGGGAGTGCCGCCGCCGAAGAGAACGACATAGGAGTGTGGGCCTATGACGGCTTTGGGCGGAAAGCGGAAGTAATGGCTTAGCGGCCCAGCATCACCCAAGCGCCAGCCAGCTAAGGAGATGGGGCGCGGCCCGGCGTTGTGGAGTTCAATGAATTGGTCTTGATATAGGTCGTACTGACCGTCGCGATTGGCGTCGCTAGGTGGGTCGGCGAGTATTTCGCTGATGAAGAGGGGATAGGTCAAGATCGGGCGCGTGGTGGAGGCATGGCCGGGCGAAAAGGGGGCTTGAGTCGGCGAGGCGGTTTGGTGTGGCACGAATGGGCCGCCATCTGGTGGAGTGCGGACGAGGGATTGGTCTTGAGGCCACTCGTCGTGCGAGACCACCGCGATCTCGTGGCCATTGTCGTCGAACAGGCGAATATCCTCACCGCGGCCGGTCAGTCCGTTGCCGATTTTCCCATCGTCGGTATAGACCGGCACCGTGAAGCCGGTGGGAGTGCCGCCGCCGAAGAGGACGACATAGGAGCCAGGCGCGATGGTCGCGTCGTCGGGGAATTGGAAAAAATTCTTCGGAGCCGTGCTGTCGCCTAGGCGCCAACCGGCTAGGGAAATAGGCTCCGAGCCGGCGTTGTGCAGTTCGATAAATTCGTCTTCATAAGTGTCGCGCACTCCGTCGCGATTGGCGTCGCCGGCCAGGCCGGAAGGCGGATCGGCCAGCACTTCGCTGATGAAGATGGGGTAATTCGGTTTGGGGATGATGTGCGTATGCCCGGGGGAGAAGGGGGCTTTGATTGTCGAAGCGGTTTTGTGTGCAATCAACTCGCTGCCGTCGGCAGGATGGCGGACGAGGGACTGGTCGCTAGGCCAACTGTTGTGGACGATGACGGCGATGGTATCGCCATTGTCGTTAATGAGTCGAACGTCTTCGCCGCTGTTGGTCAAGCCGTTGCCGATGCGTCCATCGTCGGTATAGACCGGCACCGTGAAACCAGTGGGGTTGCCGCCGCCGAAGAGGACGACATAGGAGCCGGGCGCGATAGTCGCGTCGTCGGGGAATTGGAAGTGGGTGTCAGACGAGGTGCTGTCGCCCAATCGCCAGCCGCTTAGGTCAACAGCCGTAGTATCCGTGTTGTAGAGTTCGATGAATTCGTCTTGGTAGGTATC